>PBUZ01000030.1 GCA_002728035.1 Methanobacteriota archaeon | reverse complement strand
CCGTGATTTCGTCAGGAAATTCCGCTTTGCCCGAATCCGTGGACCGAGTGCGAAATTTGACGACCAGCGGGTGGGGCTGGACCATCAACTGAAGGACGGTGACGTGCTGACCATCGTCGTCAAGCGATGATTCAAAACTTGGACCTTTTGCAGCGCCTGTACCTCTGCACGACCTCAACACGTTGGCGAACACACGAGAGACCCATCTCAAGTGGACATGAATAATAAGCGATGGACAAGAGGCAAGGACATGGATGGTGTGTCCGAATCAAAGCCACTCATCCTGTTCAACACGCACGTCTATCCAAGATACAATGGGGACCATGTTGCCCCGTTTATGCACGAAATGGCAAAAGTTTGTTCCACGTTTGCACGCGTGGTTGTGCACTGCCCGCATGCACCCGGACTCCCCATGGTGGAAACGATGGATGGCGTTGAAATTCGGCGGTTTCGGTATGCTCGTGAAGACAAGCAAACCCTCGCTTATCGTGGAGACATGCACAAACAAGTCAAGCGTTCAATTTCCAAAGCGATGTTGTTTTTCTCGTTCCTTCGCAAGTGGAAAAAGGCCAGTCGAAAACTCATCAACGAATTGAACCCCACCATCGTCCACGCACACTGGTTGATCCCCGGAGCATACGTGACCAACAAGGCCATGAAAAAACGGGGAAATCTGTACATCTCCATGCATGGGACCGATGTTTTTCTCATCAAGAAAATGAAGCTCGCAAAACGCCTTGCACGACGCTCCCTTCATTCAGCAACCAACCTTCACTTTGTTTCCAAGGCACTTCAAAACATTGTTGTTGACCAATATGGAGAAGCGTACGGTGCTGGTCTCGTCTTACCGATGGTCTTTGGACTCGAGGATTTCCGTCAACACACGCCAACGGCCCCCAAAGAAACAAAACGTATCCTCTTTGTTGGACGTTTGATGGAAGTGAAAGGCATTGATGTCCTCATCAATGCGTTCAGTCAGTTGGTGGCCGATGAACGCTTCAACGAGTGGACACTCGACGTTGTTGGAGAGGGGCCTGAACTTGACAGATTGACAAGCCTGACCCAAAAGCGGGGCATGGAACAGCGCATTGAGTTCCACGGTTCCAAACATCGGCATGAACTCGTCGAGTTTTACAATCAGGCTGAATTGTTTGTGTTACCATCAAAAACCACTTCGCTTGGAGAAAAGGAAGGGCTGGGGCTCGTTGTTCTCGAAGCCATGATGGCAGGCGTTCCCGTCATCGGATCGGATTGTGGCGGCATCAGCGAGACCATCGTACATCAAAAAACTGGCCTCATCGTACCGGAAGATGATGTGGATGCCTTGCATGGCGCCATGGTGGAACTTCTCAACAACGCTTCTCTCCGCACGGAATTGGCTGAAAACGCTCACGCTGAAATCGATCGAACATACGCAACCGAATCGCTAACAAACACGATGAAACAATGGTACGGTGTTGTCNAATGAACGACGTAAAGACACCGAATCCNANCACCCAGTTGGCNGGGAAAGCGCTCATCGCGTTGATTGTCATCCTCTCATTTTGGTTTATTTATCGGCAAATTGAATCCAGCAACATCGATGTTGTTGAAACAATGACCAATGCAAAACCAATCATNTTCCTGTCGATTTTACCCATATTTGGCGTGTTGGTCTTGAGCCCCATCATATGGAAGTACCTGATGTTGGGCAGCGGTGCAGATGTGCCACTCAGACTCTGCTTTGGCATTTGGTGGACGACCAACATCGCAAAATACGTNCCNGGAAAGGTGAGTCTCGTTGCAGGAAGGGCCTANGTTGCTCGAAAATATGGNAGCNACACCGTCCTCGAATCTTTCGTTTGGGAATTGCTCATCAGCGTTTCTTCTGCCGTCATTGCAGGNCTTTTCCTCCTCGATTTGGAGGGGATACCNTCCTCNACGAAGTGGTTGCTGATTTGCGTAGGCNTCACAAGCCTCCTCCCANTCATCAGTCCAAGATTGACCCAGCGTTTGGTTCGAAAGCCCTTCTCGCTTTTGGGAAGAGGNGAGTGGAGTCANGAAACATCGATGACNAGAACCTACTATGGCATCGCCCTCATGCTCATGATCCTCTCTTGGCTCCTCTGGGGTTTCGCCCATCAATTGATTCTGTGGGGGCTGGGTGAACAGGCTTCATTGACCTTGTTGATCGGCTCGTTTTCCATCGCCTGGTTGGTTGGCTTCACGGCATTCTTCTTACCTGCTGGCCTTGGGGCGAGAGAGGGCGTGTTTACCTTCAACCTGTCCTTGTTTTTGAGTGGAGGAATTGCAGGACTCTTGGCCGTTATCTCAAGAACATTGAACGTGCTCGTTGAAATCATTGCCTTTTTCTTCGGTTTGACGATGATGTCGCCAGAAGAACTGGAAGAAGCGTGATCAAAGCTCGTTGCTTGAGGACGTGTTCNCGTTGTTTTCGCTGGCGCGATAGGTGATGGTCTCACCGAGCAGCCCGAGAAGGAAGAACTGAACGCCGATAATGATGAGCAGCACCCCAAGTGAGAGCAAGGGCCGGTCGCCTATGCCCTCATCGTATGCATACTTGATGAACACAAGATAACTGCAAATTGCAAGTCCGGCCGTTGAAAGAAAACCCCCAACTTTCCCAAACAAATGCATGGGNCGTTCAAGGAACGCCATGAGGAAAGAAATGGTGAGCAAATCGAAAAAACCACGCATCAACCGTTTTGTCCCATACTTTGATTTCCCATGAAGTCGGGGTCGATGATTGATGGCAATTTCAGTGATTTTTGCACCGTTCATCTTGCCGAGGACGGGAGTGTATCGGTGCATATCACCATACAGGTTGAGTGATTTGGCCAAATCGGTGTCGTAGGCTTTGAAACCGCAATTCATGTCATGGATTTTGATACCACACATCAAACGAACAAGCCGGTTGTAGATTTTTGATGGCCAGCGTTTGAAGATGTTGTCCTGCCTTTTTGCTCTCCAACCGCAGACAATATCGTTTCCGTTTTCAATTTCTTCAAGAAATCGAGGAATTTCTGCGGGGTTGTCCTGGAGATCTCCGTCCATGGTGATTGAAACTTCCCCGGCTGCCGCTGCGAAACCCGTTTTGAGGGCGACGGCTTTCCCAAAATTACGCCTATGCTTGATCACACGCACATTCCCTTCGGATTCTTTCAGCCCCATCATGATTTCAAGCGAGTTATCCGTTGAACCATCGTCGATGAAGATGATTTCATATGCGGTTTCTTCGAGAATTGATTTGATCTCTTCAACGAGTGGAACGAGATTCTCTTCCTCATCGAGAACAGGTATGATGATGGAGAGTTGCAACGGTTCCTTACCCATAAACAACCGACCATGGTGGGGGTAAAATAGATATTCACTGGCGAAGATATATATGGAGCACTTCAGCGCCCAAAATTGAGTAAGCAGCATGTCGAATTTGTCAAACAGGATGAGAACATTGATTGAATCGATCAATCAAAAATTCGTTGCTTTCTTTGAAAGCATATCCAGTGCNAGTAACAGATCCGTTGTGCTTTTTTTGTTTCTCTTCACAGCGACAATATCGGCCCCGATGTTGATTGGTTACCAAGTTGATAATGACCCCACGAGGGCAGACGACAAGGATATCGAGATTTTTCGGGACCGGGCTCAAACCATTCTTGACGGTGAGCTTCTCTACAGAGACACAGAAAGAATTACAGTGACCCCTCCACTCATCAATTACCTGTTCATACCGGTCTTGATCCTTGGTGATTCGTTGTTCATGTGGATGGCATGGTTTGCCTTTTTCCTGTTTTTGACATCGGCGGTTCTTTTCCTGACTTTAGAGGCTTACTTCGACCGTCGAATCGCTCTTGCAGGAAGCATGCTTTACAGCGCATCACCCTTTGGACAATTCACCTCGGTTGCTATGCTTCAAGATGACTCGATCATCGTCTTTTTCCTTGCACTTTCATTTCTCTTCCTCACAAGAAAACGATGGTATCTTGCCGCCACTGCTTTTGGTCTGGGCACCATGACGAAACTCTTCCCTGCGCTCTGTGCACCACTGGCATTTACAGAACCGGATACATGGAAAACACGCATCACCGTCGCCACCATCGGACTATCAATTGGCCTTGCGATTTCATTGCCGTTTTTGATTCTGGCAACAAGCGAATTTATTCAATTCTTGGAGTTCTATCTTTTTGGCGTACAACCACAATCAACCAGCCAATCCTTCGTTTCATTTTCGCCGATTGAACAACGCGGCATGTCTTTTTGGCGCTATTTGGGCGAGACCATTGTCTTCGTTCCGAGCAAACTCTTGCACGGGATTTTTGTGCTCGCTTTACTCTCAACATGGTATGGAGCGTTCACAAAGAGATTGAATGTGAACGCTGCATTCACGCTTTGNATCCTTTGGATATTCATTTTCTATTCGAAGATTCACTATGGATATCACATGATGGCGCTGCTGGTTCTCATTCCATATGCGATTCATGACATGCGTAAGTTGTGGTCATTGATTGGCGTAAGTTTTCTGGCGCGAATTGTCCATTTGGCATGGAGAGATAGTCTGTTCACGGACAACGACTGGGTTCACCTTTTCTTGGGCTCTCTTTTGTGGATGTATTGGATCTATTGGGCGCAATTCGTCATGCGAAATCAAGAATATCAACGGCTGGAAGACGATGCTTCCGTGAAACGGGTATTGGTTGCATCCAGCTGGATTGTGGTTCTTTGTTTCGCATACACGCTCCAAATTGGGATCAAGAAACTCTTGTTTTGATTGAACGTTGAACGTGTTGTTCAANNGAAGCTTTCGGANAACNAGCGCTCANACAGCNGGNNTNAGCGTTCGGTCGGTTTCCTCGGGGTCGATGAACAGCGCAGCGAGAATCACGAAGGTCTCGAGCACCGCAGCGATGTAGAAGATGGTCTGGTAGTTGTAGCGCTGAGCAAAGATGGGTGCCAGCTGGTAGCCAANGATAGCGGAGAGGTTCATCATCGCCATGTAACCCGTGAACTGTGTCCCGCCGACTTCAGCCCAGGTCACCCGCATCATCAGCGAATAGGCACAGATGGAGACGATCGCCCAAAGGAAGGTGTGAACGATCCACACGAGCATCATGAACCACCCCTCGCTCCACAAATGGTCAAACATGCCCCATGTCAAGGTNGTGAGCGAGGCAGAAATTGCGGCGAACATCAACATGGATTTCCCACCGAANCNGCGACCCAACTCGCCACCCGCCATGGCACCCAACATCGTGACGACGAGAATGATACCGCCCTTGGTGGCGTTGAATTCTTCTTGCGTCCAACCCAACTCTTGAAGGAAGAGCAAGGGGAGGATGGGAATCAAGATGAAGGCCAAAGAGATGACGAGGCTGACCACGATGCCGAGTTGGGCTGAGCGCACCGAAAATGCAGTCATGATGTTGTCCAAAATCGTGGCGAAGTCACGCACCTCCTCGTCTTCCTCGGGCTTGTCGTTCCAAAACGGCAAATCCCCGCTTTCGTCCCAAGGGAAGCGCTTCTCACCGGGGCGTTCTCGCATGAAGAGAGGCACCATCATGATGACCACAAGAATGGGGATTTGGATGAGGAAGGCACCTCTGATGCCAACAACACCGATGATGGTTCCCAATCCAGCCCCGCCAACGATACCGCCAAGCGACTTGGCNGTGAACATGTAGCTGTTGACTCGCTCNAATTCGTGGGATTCGAGCACATCNACNGCCANNGCATCGGTGGACACATCTTGNAGGGCCGTGAACACGTTGTAGACAAAGAACAAGGCNCCCAAGAGCGAAATNTTGTTGGTCAAATCNGGCACCATNAGCATGGTCACAAGCAGCGCTACCATGCCCGTCTGAGCGAAGAGGATCCACGGACGGCGACGGCCCAATTCGGGAATCTGGAAGCGGTCGATGATGGGGCCCCAAAGGAACTTGAAGGACCAAGGCAAGGTTCCGAGGGTCAACAGGAAGGCCAGGTCGCCAGCATCCGCACCTTCTGCGGCAAGGAAGGTCACCATGGTGACGGTGATGAAACCCCACGGTATGCCTTGAGCAACATAGAGGGCTGAAAGGGTGATGACGCGAGCGCGATAACTGTCAACGAGCGTCTCGCCGTCGGAAGTNGATTCACCCTCNAGGACCTCGCCTTCAGGTTCACTCAAATCAAGGTCGAGGTGGAATCGGTCTCGCTGCTTCATTGAGACATAACCCACGAGGAAGACCACAGGGAAAATCCANGCAACAAACACCAAGAGGGGCAAGGAACCATCCCCTACGGCCATCCCAGTGAGTTCNTCNCCGCTCTCGCTGAGAATGGTAAAGTCCAACACGAGNAAACTGANCACGGTCNCGACCTCTTCACCGTCGTCGTTGTGCGAACAGAACGCTCCGTCGAAAGCCTCCGCATCNACGATAACACCAAGATTGTACATGCCCAATCCCGCTTCACCGAAGGCCAATTGGGCCTTGATTTCACTCTTGGTTAGCCCTTCAACGACGCCTGAGAGCAAGGATGCATTGTGCCATGTCAGGTTGACCTCGTGGGACCCAGGATTTTCTCCCGACCCCGAAAGGTTCCATTCGCCCTTGGTGGTGGTTCCTGTGATCGTGTCGGGTGCATTGGCTTCACCACCGGTACAGAGCGGACCTCCTGAGGTCTCATCTTCGCCGTAGGTGAGTGAAAAAAGCACACCAACGACGTTGCCGCCGGCCTGCTCAATGGCCTCGCTAAAGGAGGAAGAATCAACGCTCCACTCGACCGTTCCTCCGTCTTGGTAGTAGGCAGACTTCGCCTCGATTTCAACCGCGGTCATGCTCGACTCGACGGTGTAGGTACCGACCGCTTCAAAGCCTCCATCACCGCCACCTAGGCATCCGGTGACCGGTGCGAGAACGACCAGCATCAGCAGGAAATGGACTGGTCGCATGAACCGAGGGTCACCATGTTCGCCTTCAAGATTGTTCAAACTTGATTGAGACACTCCGTCTCAGTCCCAGATGCCCATGTCCATGCGTGCATCTTCACTGGCGTGGATTTTCGGGTCCCACCGAGGCGTCCAGACGAGGTTGATGTGGACCGAGGCAAGTCCGTCGGTTTGGAGCGCAGCCCGGTGAGCCGCCGCCATGATCTCAGGTGCGGCAGGGCAGCCAGGAGAGGTCAGTGTGAGGTCAACTTCGGCATGCAAGCCCTCTTTCTTGTCCTCAAAACGAACATCGTACACCAAGCCAAGTTCGACGATGGAAAGTTCCAACTCCGGGTCCTCAACTTCGTCCAGTTTGTCCATCACGGCTTCCTTCGTGGTCATCTCGTTCACTCCGATTGTTGACGAATCTCGTTCATGACTTTGTCGTACATGTTACGAAAGCCGTTGGAACGGCTTGGCGTCAAGGTGTTGGTCAATCCCATGTCTTGTGCGAAATCAACGGGGATCAGGACGGCTTGGGCAGGTGTTAATCCCCCGATAGCGATGCTCAATACGCCCATCAAGCCCTGCACCAACTTGGCGTCAGCCGCTCCGAAGAAATGGACCAAGCCGTCTTCGACTTCAACACGCACATGCGCCTCGGACTGGCAGCCACGTACGCGAGTTTCGTCAGACCATTCGGCAGCGGGTAATTCCACGATTTCATCGGCCAACTCGAAGAGCATCTCCAAGCGCTCCCGCTTGTCCTCAATCTCTTGGAACTCCTCGACCAATTCCTGCAACGCTTCGGGATAGAACGTCATGCGAACTTCTCCGTGATCTCCTTGAGTTCCTGGACCAAACCTTCCGCTTCCGCTCGGGTGTTGTAGACATAGAAAGAGGCCCGCACTGTGCCGGTGATTCCCAAACGATTCAGAAGCGGTTGAGCACAGTGGTGGCCGGTGCGCACGGCGAAGCCTCGCGAATCCAGTAGGTGAGCCATATCTTCGCTGTTGATGGTTGGGTGAAGGAAAGAGACCACGGCAGCATCGTGCACTTCGTGGCGACCGTAGACGGTCATGCCCATGGCCCGAAGTTCCTCGGCGACCCAAGAAGCGATGTTGACCAGGCGTGCATGTTCAGCGTCCAAATCAAAGGAATCCATCCAATCAAGCGCTGCTGACCATCCAATGGCTTCGGCAATGCGGGGGGTTCCAGCCTCAAACTTGTGCTCGTTGGTTTGGTAGGTGGAGCCTTCGGTCGTGACCGTTTCAATCATGTCACCTCCACCCATGAAGGGCTGCATTTCTTCGAATGCTTCAGGCTGAACCAACAACGCACCAATGCCGGTTGGACCGCACATTTTGTGAGCGGAAAAGGCCATGAAATCCGCACCAAAAGTTGCAAAATCAACGGTTGAATGAGGCACGCCTTGTGCGGCATCGATGAGCACTTTGGCTCCAATGTTCTGGGAAGCGGTGATGATTTCCTCAAGCGGATTTCGCACACCCAAGACGTTGGAGGTGTGGACGACGCAGACAAGTTTTGCGCCCTCAAGAGCATGGTGAAACGCATCCATATCCAGCGTGAAATGTTGTGTGACGGGAACATAGCGAAGTTCCACACCCCGTTCTTCGGCAAGCATTTGCCACGGAACGATGTCGGAGTGGTGTTCCATTTCGGTGAGGACGATGGCGTCGCCTTTGCTGAGGTTTGCACGGCCCCAAGCATGAGCGACGAGGTTGATGGCTTCGGTCGTGCCGCTCGTGATGATGACTTTGTCGGCGTTGAACCGTTGCTTGAGTTTGCGACGACACGACTCGTAGCCTTCCGTCGCTTCCCCAGCGAGGGTGTGGACAGCACGGTGAACATTGGCATTGGACTTGGAGTAATACTCGTTCATCGCATCCAGCACGACCTGAGGCTTTTGCGTGGTCGCTGCGTTGTCGAGGTAGACCAATGGGTAACCGTTGACCTCTCGTTGAAGGATGGGGAACTGATCTCTGAGCGACATGCGTTCACCTCTTCAATTCGCACTCCAAATGCACGGTAAGGCGTGTTCGCATTTCGTCCACCAGCGCCTGATTCTCGAGGGTTGAGAAACCGTCATGCATGAAGCCCTCAATGAGAAGGGCCACCGCCGTTTCCTCATCCAAACCACGGCTCATCAAGTAGTGAAGTTGGTCGGGGTTCACCGGGGCGCTGGCAGCACCGTGAGCAGCAGCAACTTCGTCAGCGAGCACTTCCAACTCAGGAATCGATTCTGCTCGAGCCTTTTCGGAAAGCAAGAGGTTCTTGAACACTTGACCTGCATCGCAATGGTTGGCACCTTTGGCGATGGTCAGCAGCCCTGTGCCAATCGCATGACATTGGTCATCGCAGGCGGCATGAATGTTGAGGGATGAATCGGTGTGCGGTACATCGTGATGGATTTCGATGTGGTGGTCGATGTGTCGCTGTTGCGTGCCGTGAGCCGAAATGGCTTGCGTTAGGGCTGCCCCGCTGCCTTGGAACCGACTTCGAATATCGCTCTTGCAACGGAATCCACCGATGGAAAGTCCACCGAGCTCCAGGGTAGCGTCCCGAGCGATGGACCAATCTTCACAGTGGAGCAATTTTCCGTTGGATGCCAATTCATTGACGAAACCGAACGCACCTCGGACATTCGCAGCAACTTCGCCCGTGATGTGAAGGCCGCACCAATCTGCTTCACCTGAAAGATGGAGGATAACGGCCACATCATGATTGAGCGAGAGGTGCAAATGACCCACGGCCACGTGACCGGAGGCAATGGCTTGGAGGTGGACCACGTCGTGTCCTTCACTGCTCTGGAAGGTCATGGCCGCACCCCCCAACTCGCTGAGGAACACTCGGCCGATATCGCTTGTATCCACGATGCGAGGGGCGCCGTCGACGAGTTCACCGCCTTCTACAACCTTGAAGCGAACACCGTTGGCTTCGGGAACCTCCTCCACGTTCGAGGGATGAATGCGTGCCCATGGGGTGTATCGCCACAGATGAAGAGCACGGGAGGGAACGGCCATATCGGCATACTTCATCCGATGGAACCCTCCATTTCCAACTCGAGCAACTTGTTGAGTTCCACGGCGTATTCCATAGGGAGTTCACGGGTGAAGGGTTCAAAGAAACCGTTCACGATGAGGCCCATTGCCTCTTCTTCAGAGAAGCCTCGGCTCATGAGATAGAACAGTTGGTCGCCGGACACTTTCGAGACACTCGCCTCGTGTTCAAGGTCCGCAGAGGCGTTTCCAATTTCCATCGTCGGGTAGGTATCCGACCTGGAATCGGTATCGAGCATCAACGCGTCGCAGACGATCTTTGAGCGGCATCCGTGGGACTTGGGGGTCACCTGCAGCATGCCCCGATACGAGGAGCGTCCGCCGTTTTTCGAGATGGACTTGGAAAGAATGTTTGAGGTGGTGTTGGGTGCAAGGTGATGCACCTTGGCACCTGCATCCTGATGCTGCCCAGCACCGGCGTAGGCCACCGAGATAACCTCGGCATGGGCACCCGCACCCTTGAGCAAAACAGCGGGGTATTTCATGGTCAATTTGGAGCCAATGTTGCCGTCAACCCACTCGACGGTGGCGTTTTCGTGAGCCACACCTCGCTTGGTGACAAGGTTGTAGACGTTGGCCGACCAATTCTGGATGGTGGAGTATCGAATCTTCGCGTCTTTCATGGCGATGAGTTCAACCACAGCGGAGTGAAGCGAATCGGTGGAATAGGTTGGTGCAGTACAGCCTTCGACATAGTGAATGCTGCTGCCTTCGTCAGCGATGATGAGGGTGCGCTCGAACTGACCCATGTTCTTAGCGTTGATACGGAAGTAGGCTTGAACAGGCATCTCAACATGAACGCCTTTGGGCACGTAAATGAACGAGCCGCCCGACCAAACGGCGGTGTTGAGGGCGGCGAATTTGTTGTCGGTGTGGGGGACGACCGAGCCGAAGAACTTCTTCACGATGTCGGGGTGTTCCTTGAGGCCGCTGTCCATGTCGAGGAACAAAACGCCCTGCTCTTCGAGGTCTTCACGAATGGAATGGTAGACGGCCTCGGATTCGTATTGGGCGGTGACACCACCAAGCCACTTTTGTTCGGCTTCGGGGATGCCCAAGCGGTCAAAGGTGTTCTTGATATCGTCGGGCACATCATCCCAATCCTTCTCGGTAGCGTCGGAGGAACGCAAGAAGTACGTAACATTGTCAAAGTCGATGTTGTTGAGTTCCCCACAGTTGCCCCAATCTGGCATCTTGCGTTCCATGAAATGGTGGTAGGCTTTGACCCGAATTTCCGTCATCCATTCCGGCTCATCCTTCAAGGCAGAGATGTCGCGAACCACCTGCTCAGAGAGTCCTTTGTCGAAACGGATGGTGGCGTTCTCTGGGTCGTGGAACCCAAAGCGATAATCGCCCACGGCCTCGCGTGCTTCATCGCTCATGTTCAGGCCTCCTTTGGTGCTTCGAGCCAATCGTAACCCTGCTCTTCCAACTTCAAAGCGAGTTCGGGCCCGCCGGATTCGACGATGGCCCCGTCGATCATGACATGAACGAAATGGGGTTGAACATGGTCAAGAAGTCGCTGATAGTGCGTGATGATCAGGCAACCAGCCTCCGGGGCGACGCTGTTGATGCCCTTAGCAACGATGCGGAGGGCGTCAATATCGAGACCAGAGTCCGTCTCGTCGAGCAAGGCCAACGTCGGCTTGAGCAGCAACATTTGAAGGATTTCCAACCGCTTCTTTTCACCGCCACTGAAGCCGTCGTTCACATAACGGGAGAGCACGGATTTTTGCATTTCGAGGGTCTGCATGGCTGCATTGAGTTCCTTACGAAACTCACGGCCCTTGACCGGCTCATCACGCACCGACTGGACGGACTTCTTCAAGAACGTTCCAACTTGAACACCAGGGATGACAGCGGGGTATTGAAACGAAAGGAACATACCAGCCCGCGCTCGCTCGAACACGCTCATTTCCTCGATGTTCGTGCCCATGTATTGGATGCTACCTTCGGTGATTTCGTAGGCTGGATGGCCCATGATGACGCTGGCAAGGGTGGATTTCCCTGCCCCGTTCCGCCCCATGATGACGTGAATTTCACCGCGGTTAATGGTCAAACTCATGCCGTTGAGAATGGGCGTTTCATCAACGCTCACATGGAGGTTCTCAACCCGCAGGATTTCATCACCCATGGCCATCCCTGTATTCCCGTCTCATCAGTCCTATATCAAGGGATGTAGTTCTCATGCGTGTACCGATTTCGGTGCAGGTACCGCACGCAAACCCTCGAACATGAATGCGAGGATTGAAGGTTGTCAGCCCAAGGCCATGGCATGGACGACGACTTGGTGGCCAAATACGCCGCTGAAGCCAAAGCAGCCATGGAAGCGGAAGCGGCTCGCAGAGTCGCTGAACAAACAGACCCTGAGGAAGAAGAGCGCCTCCGAAACCTTTCCCTCTTGACCCTTGTCGACAGCGAGCACTTCATCCCTGCTCTGCTCGCCCGCTTGGGTGCTGTGCGCGCCGCACTGGACGGCCATGGTGGCGGCATCGCTGCACCACTCACGAGTCAAACCGATTCGGGGCTTGATCTGGTGCTCGACCTTACTGGGGCTTGCTTGTCGTGTGGCGCCGCTCCGGGAACGTTGGAAGGCGTCAAAGGCGATTTGGAGGCGGATGCAGAGATCGCTCGGGTTCGATTTTCTTCAGCACTCCTCGATACCTTCGATGAACTCGGTCGTGAGTTTATCTTGGCTCATGGAGCGGTTGACTTCGTCGATGTGCCATCCGAGGCATGATGTGCTTGAAGAGGCGAGCCTTTGAAAACAGGTGCTTGGGAGGCAAGCACATGACAGCATGGCAAAACGGCCCTCGCGAGGACCCAAAGCCATGCCGTGAGCAAGATCACGGACGCTTTGAGGTCACGCAGCGCGACGGTCGTGCTCGACTCGGGCGCCTCCATACGCACCATGGGGTGCTGGAAACACCAGCCTTGTTGCCGGTGGTGAATCCGAACATCCGCACGATTGAACCCAGGGAAATGTGGGACAACTACGGCATTCAAGCCCTCATCACCAACTCCTACATCATCTGGAAGCACGAGGATTTGCGCAACAAGGCACAGACTGACGGCGTGCACGCACTGCTCGATTTCCCTGGCGTGGTGATGACCGATTCGGGGACTTTCCAATCCTATGTCTACGGCGATGTGGAGGTCGGCGTGGGTGAAATCGTCGCGTTCCAACGGTCCATCGGTGTGGACATCGCCACCATGCTCGATGTGTTCTCACGCCCTGACATGAACGAAGAAGAGGTTGAACACGCCGTTCGAGAGACCGCTGCGCGAGCAACGGAGAGCATCGAGGCAGCAGGAGACACCATGCTCAACGGTCCGATTCAAGGAGGGCTCTTCCGCCCACTTCGCCACATTTCTGCTCAATTGATGGGAGCCCATCCTTTCTCGGTTCATCCGATTGGAGGCATCGTCCCCGTGATGGAACAACAGCGATACAAGGACTACGCAAAGATCATGCTCGCCAGCCTGCCCCTGTTGCCACCCAACCGCCCAGTGCACATGTTTGGGTGCGGCCACCCGATGCTGTTTCCGATGTCGGTCGCCTTGGGCGCTGACCTCTTTGATTCAGCAGCCTACGCACTGTTCGCACGCGACGGTCGTTTGCTCACGCCCTGGGGTACCGAACGCATTGACGAATTGGTGGATTGGCCAATGTTGATGCCGTGTGTAGCGAGCATCACGCCAACGGAAGTGAGGGCGCTGCCCGCCAAGGAAAAGGAGGAGTTGCTCGCCCACTACAACCTCGAAATGACCCTTGCTGAGCTCGCTCGTTGCAAGCAAGCGGTTCGTGATGGGAAAATTTGGCAACTCGCCGAGCAACGCAGTCACCAACATCCCGCTCTTCGAGAGGCGTTTTTGTGGCTGACCACTCGACCATCAATCCAACGAAACCTCCGCCCCGAACACTTCTACACCGACCGTGATGCCGCTCGAGATACCAACGCCGACCAAGGCATGTGGGAGGATGCATGGGATTGGGTGGTGTGGAGTCAACAAACTCCCAGAAGCGGTGGCGTGATGTGGGGTGGTGACGATACATTCGTGCGCCCTCAGGTGTCCAAAGCCCGTCGTGCACTCCACATGAGGTGGGAGCCTTCTCCATCCACCACCCATGCAGTGGTGTTCCATGGCATACGTGGCCCGTTCCGTGAACGACTGAAGGAGGTGTTGGAGTGGATGAGCGCACATGTGCCACAAGCAACTGCGTTCGTTCTCACACCGCTGGGCATCGTACCCGCCTCGCTTGAAGACCTCAATCCCTTTGCACATCTCGATGCCCCTCAGTGGGTGTTGAGGCACCCCCCCCAAGGCGAATGGGTGGCCACGGAATTGCAGCGCCTTGGCTTGGTGGATGTTCCGTTCGCCACCGTTGATGTGGCAGGAGATGGCATGAAACAACGCTTGCTTGAGGCCCTGACCAGCCTCGAACTGCCAAATCACGTCCATGAGCCCATCACGCCCGAACAACGGGAACACGCACAGCAAACGCTTCGTGTTGCCCAAGCGGTCGACAAGCAGATGGTGTTGCTGAACACCTCCCGAGAAACGGCTTCTTCGACGGCAAAGGATGGTCAATTTGTGGTCAATCGAGAAGGTCGAGTGAAGAACATCAACGATGCAGACGGCCAACATCTGTTCAGCCCCCGTCTGAGAGACGGTGGCCTCTCACTCGCCAATGCTGGAGCAAAGGCGCTGTTCGCACACCGTCAAGCACCTCTTCCCAACACGCTTGCATCGACCGCTTGGTGGGGCAATGCTGCGCAAGGCCCACCCGTCGTCGTCGTGGACGAAGATGCTGAACCCTTTGTGCGAAAAGGAAGAAACGTGTTTCACGGGTTCGTGCTTGCGTGTGACCCTTGGCTTTCCCCCGGTGAAGCCTGCCTCATCGTCAATCAAGAAGGGGCCCTGCTTGGCCACGGACTCTCCCAGTGCACGTCCACAGAAATGGGCTGCATGAAAAAGGGCATTGCGGTCAAAACTCGCGCAGGCATTGAAGATTGATTCGGGCGAAGCGTGCAACGAAAGCCTTCATGGGTCGTCGTTTCTCACCCTCTTTTGTGAGCCCCATGAAGGATGAACCAATCATCCAGACGAAAGGTCTCACAAAATCCTACGGCCCGCACATTGCGCTGGATGACTTGAACATCAGCATCCCGCACGGAGCAACGGGACTATTGGGTCAAAACGGAGCAGGAAAATCCACCTTCCTCAAGACCATTCTCGGCTTGATCCAAGCCACTTCGGGTGAAGGCAATGTCCTCGGTTTTGACATTCGGACCCAAGGGGTGGAAATTCGACAACGAATCGGCTACATGCCCGAGTACGATGCATTGAACCCCGACATGGATGCGATCCACCAGGTTCGTTACAGCGGTGAATTGCTTGGGATGAACCCTGTTGTGGCGATGAACCGCGCCCATGAGGCTCTCCAATTCGTTGGTATGGGGGAACAACGCTACCGCGAAATCAGCAGTTTCTCCACGGGGATGAAGCAGGCTACGAAACTGGCATGCGCCATCATCCACGACCCCGATTTACTGATCGCTGACGAACCGTCCAACGGCTTGGACACAAAGGCCAGAGAATTCATGATTTCAACCCTCAACACCATGGTTCACGAAGGCAACCGTTCGGTGTTGATGGCAAGTCACCTGATGGAGGATGTGGAGCAGGTGTGTGAGAACATCCTTCTCTTGCACAAAGGAAGCCTTGCNGCTCAAGGGAAAATTGAGGACCTCAAGGCCATTGACAAAGAGATTGAAATCCATGTTTGGGGCGGAGCAACACCGCTGGAACAGAAACTGAAGGATCAAGGCTTCCGTGTTCGTCGAGAGGGACGAGTGATGCGAATCGCACACACCGAGGAAGACACGACCACCCACATTCTCAGAGCCGCAGCGGAAGTTGGCGCTCAAGTTCGACGCATGCACGAATACGAAGCATCGCTTGAGGACCTGTTTTTGGCCATCATGGACAACCTCGGCTACGCCGTAAAATCAAGTGATGACCTGTTGCGGACACCTGCCGAAGCACGACGCNTTGATGCGCCCGAGTCCATGGGAGGGAGTGGGGCGTGAGCGATGACAACGCGTTGCAACCCGAGGCCCCGGTCACCGGCCAGGGAAGAATGGATGCTGCCTGGGGTGCAAACTCTGGGGATGAGACGACGGCAGACATCACACGCGCATCCACCGCGAAGAGCGGCCAAATTTTTGAGCAACACTACACCCCTTGGGAGGGTACACTCAACCCCCGTTGGATGAGGAATTGGTCGATTTTACGTCATCATCTCCTCGGTATTTTCAAGAAAGGACATCGCCCATGGACAATGCCCACTCGAATTTTCATTCTCATCGCCTTCTTGGCATCACTTTCCGATGCAGCCATGACCTTGCTCGCCGGCTTGGTGGGGAGTTCGGAATTCCATTCGCTCTTCGGCGTCAGTCGAGACAACCTCTACGGGCACGTGCTCGGATTCTTCCCGCGTAACGTGCTGTATTATCCGCTCGTTGCAGCCCTGTTGGTTGGTGGTGTCATTTCAGAAGACCGACAGCACGGCACCTCCGCGCTCTATTTTTCACGTCCAATTTCAAGATTTGACTACGTTGGCATGAAGTTCTTGTCCGTCGCCATCATCCAAGCCATTGTCATCCTGCTGACCTACGTCATTTACTTCCTTGCAGAAGTCCTTGCCTTTGGTCGGGGTTGGGCATGGATGGTCGATGTCTTNCCCATGTTCTTGGCGGGNTTGTTGGCCGGAGCGTTGCTCATCATCACCTACACGAGCATTGGCCTGAGCCTTTCAAGCGTCTCCACCGGCCGATTCTTCCCCGGCATCGGCCTGTTGGCCATCGTGTTTGGGACCAAAACGCTGGCAAGCATCGTCAAGAACTTGTTCGAACGAGAGATTCTGTACCTGATTTCACCCTATGATTGCGTGGCGCATGTGGGACAAGCTTTGATCGGAACACAGACCACCTACGACCAGTATTCGTGGACGTATTCACTGGTAGCGTTGGTTGCGATGAACGCCGTTGCGTTGTATGTCTTGGCCACCCGCGTTGCATCGATGGAGGTGACACGGGAATGATCCCCGACGTCACACAACAGGGCAGGCCAGCGCAACCCGCAACGGCGGCGCCAAACGTACCCGTCGTGTATTTTCAGGGCGTTTCCAAGTCCTACGGCCGCATCCATGCACTGAGCAACATCACCCTCGGGCTTTCCGGCGGAGTCACCGGCATCCTTGGGATGAACGGAGCAGGGAAATCCACCCTGTTCAAACTCCTGATGGGGAAATTGCGACCTTCAGCAGGCGAGGTAAAGTTGTTTGGCATCAATCCATGGAAGAACCCATCGCCCTATGCAAAGGTCGGCTTCGTGCCCGAACACGAGAAAATGCACGATTGGATGACGGCCTTGGAATTCGTCAGCACCTTCGCACGACTGCACGGCATGACACGCGATGAAGCGGAAAAAGAAGCGATGCGCGTGTTGACATTCGTCGGCCTCTCGGATGTCGCCAACAAGGAGATTGGACGATTTTCCAAAGGGATGCGCCAGCGGACAAAAATTGCTCATGCATTGGTGAATGACCCTGATCTCATCATCCTCGACGAGCCGCTCCAAGGTTGCGACCCCCTCGCTCGAACCACCATCATGAACGTTATCCGCGAATTGGGTAAGTTGGGAAGAACCGTCCTCGTCAGCAGCCACATCCTCGGTGAAATCGAACGCATCACCGAACAAATCATCATTCTCCACCAAGGCAAACTGGTGGCGCTTGGCAACCTTCACGCCATTCGCGAACGCCTTGACCAAATCCCCCATACCATTCGCCTTGTCGGCGAAGATGCCCGCGCTATGGCCAAAGACATCCTCGAACATCCTGCTGTGTTTGGCTTGAGTTTTCCAAACGACCGAGAACTTCTCATCCAGACCTATCACTTTGGGGAACTCCATGCACAACTCCCATCCATCATCGTTGAGAACAACCACAAGGTCAGCCTCATCGACAATCCTGATGACGATTTGGAATCGCTTCTGCGATACTTAACGGGAGGGGCGGCATGAAACCCAAAAGCGACCTTCCCAGCCTTTGGAGCGGCATGGACCGAAAAGCCCTCGCTGTGGCCGAATTTACCCTACGTCAGCAACGAAAACGACTCTCAACCTGGGTGGTATTGTTGGTCGGCATTGCGGCCATGGGCGTGCTGACGATGTTCTACATCGACGCCATGACCCGCGACTACGAAGCCATTGACAACGACGGTGACAGTTACGACTGGGACCTCGATGGCTACCCCAACGGCCAGGAGACCTACTACGGGACGGACATCTTCAACGCAGACTCGCATCCGGGCCTGCTCGACCCCACCATCCTGCCCGACGACCCGAGTGTCTGGGTCAATGAAGACGACTTCGATTGGGATTCGCTGGAGGAGGGAAGCGTTGGGAAAGACGACAACGGTGATTGCGATGTTGAAGGTCGTACAGATTCGCAAAAGGACAGAAACGGAAACGGGATTCCTTGCGACATCGTTCTGGTGCAAAATCGATGGTCGGAAACGTACACCATCAGAAGCGACGGCAACGTTGACGAAGACCCCGATGACGAAGCCTATGCACTTGAAGCCATCCATCGAAGTTTCGTCCTTGCCATCGGAAAACTCGGTGTGGTGTTTCTCATCGGCATCTTTGTCCCGTTGTTCATGGCGACTGGCTTGATCCGTCAAGAAATGACTTCGGGGACCATGCATTACATGCTCGCCAAGCCGATTGCTCGTAGCGAAGTGTTTCTCTACCGAATACTGGGATTCCTCGCCTTGGCATGGACCTACATCACCTTGCTCGTGGTGCTGCTCGCCTTGGTCACCTCTATTGCAGGGCCGAGCGACGGGTTCATTCGATTCCAAGACCTTGGCATTTGGTTGTCCGTGTGGTTGGCTGCGCTCCTCGCAGTGATGGTTTACGGTATGCTCTTTTGCATGCTTGGCGTGATGTGGAAACACGGCATCGTCCTCGCCTTACCGATTGCTGCTTGGGAATTGGGCATGATTTTGACAACCCTTGGCGCACCGGACGCTGCTATCCTTCGCTTCTCGACCATCGGGTGGACGATGAACATCGTCGATGCTGGTGCCTTGCTGGCATGGCCAGACACACCGCTCATGATCGAAATGGGGAATTGGGGCGGTGGCGGAGGACCACTTGAGGGAGCCGGTGCGCTCAGCGTCTTCGCCTCTGCACCTGGATTGAACCTCGGCGCATTGTCGACCATCATCGTATCTGCACTGGTGCTGGTCTTCCAGGCGGCTGCCTGTTGGCTCATCGGTTCACAATTGTTCAAGTCCAAAGAAATTGATTGAGGTGGCAGCCATGGAAAGCAAGCCCCCAATCAAGATGTTTCAGGGTGACTTTTCCACCATGTGGACGCTCGGCCTTCGAGAGCCGTTGTGGCACATGACCTGGGATTGGTGGTGGTGGTTGGTGATGTTGGATGACGACGAACATCCATGGGGAAAGCAACTCATGGTCTTGTGGTCGACCAAGGACAACGACCGCGTGGAGGTCAATGGAACACCATGGATGCCGAAGGGGCGTCCCGGCGTGGATGAAAACGGCGGCATGATTCTCGATGGAATGGTGTGTGCATGGTGGTTTGATGGAAAGCGAATGCACGAGCCCTACATCAAGCGAACCTGCAACATGATCGCCATGGGGGACGATCACCCCGCATGGCCCGGCACTTCCGCCGAGGGAAAGGGTGGCGGGGCTGTTGTGCCGTTGCTGGACGAGGACTTGTCCATGGGCTTGCAAAGTGACCGCTCGGCCTTTTGGCTCAACCTCACGGGCGATAAGACTTCGGTGACCGCAGGTGCTCCGGCCTCCATGAAACTTCAACTCACGCCTTGGAATCCAGCCATGTCGGTCGCTCGGCCTTCGACGGCAACCTATGCAGCATCGATGGGTTACGACATTCTCCGCGTTCACGGGACGAGGGTTTCAGGGACGATTGATGATGTTGAAGTCAACGGTACTGCCTACTTCCAGAAAGTGTGTGTTCAAGCACCGTCGCCCCCGTGGTACTGGGGAGTGCTCCATTTTGAGGACGGCTCGTACATGGATTGGTTCTTACCGCATCTCGCCCCGACCATCACGGCACGAACATCGAGACCTTGGAAAAAGCGGGACATTCAACACATCGCCCTTTCTCAAGGGGGTTTGTTCCACGACGCAAAACATCAGCGCACCGAACGGTTTGCACGTGTCGAGGTTGTCAAAGAAGCCTCACCGCTAACCGAAGCCTCCCATGGTGAGCACCCTGGTGCACCGCTCCCGCAATTTTCGGTCCACATGTGGAATGGAAGAACCCGCATCAAATTGGTCGTGCAGGCGGTTGACCGAGCCCACTGGCACTTTGACCAACCCACCCGCGGGGGTCTGTGGTCACACCTCACCTACAATGAATACCCGCTCGAGTTGCGCCGGCTCGAAATTGTGGACGAACATGGCAAAAGGACACGCAAGGATTACGGTTGGGCCAGAGGAAACGCCGAACATGCATGGGGAATACTTCACTGATTTCAAACTCCATGGCGGGGGAAGGTATTTCATTCATGTCGTGTTAAGCGCATGTGAGGGCTTAGCATGACCGATGAACCCGTGGTCGAAGAAACCGAAGAAAAAGTTGAGGCGCCTGTTGAAGATTCAGCGGCAACCAAAGCCGCAAACAGCGACAAATACCGATTGATCTCCGGGGAAGAAATCCTTGAAAATGGAGAAGCACGACCAAGCACGCTTGCGTTTTTGGGCATGTACATACTCGGAGCACTCGTGTTTGGCGTTCATTATTTGTTCCATAACGGGCTCAACCCTTCAGACGATGCCTCGTTCATGTTGAAACTCACGGCGACGCTCATTGACTTCACCAACAGTGAAACTGTGCCCATCGGCTTTGTCATTGCGATGTCGTTCCTTACTTGGGTGAACCGAATGCTCAACGTCTCGACTTCAGGAAAGTGGGTGACCGTGGCACTCCTCGGCATTACGTTCCTGCCCGTGTTGATC
>PBUZ01000029.1 GCA_002728035.1 Methanobacteriota archaeon | reverse complement strand
AATTCATCGCAAGCCTTGACCTACGGGGACGTGGTCATCTCGCCCACCCAACTGTTCTTCATCGCTCATGACGGCATCCATGGCCACGAATGGCATCGGTGGAGTCACGGTGAATTGTCCGACGATTGGATCGTCATCGCCCGCTGATGGGAACCACGTTCTTGCGGCCAATGCAGTAAGGGCAGGACACGCCAACAACGTAATCGGTGGAGGATTGTTCCTCGACTGAAAGCGGTTCTCGGCAAGCAAAGCAGACGACGACCTCCGTTTCCTCGAGTTGGGGATTCACCGCAACGCGCTGGTCGAACACAAAACAATCACCGTCCCAGTGCGCACCTCCAACCTCCTCAAAGTAGCCGAGGACGCCTCCTTTGAGTTGCTTGACGTTGGTGAAGCCTGCTTCGATCATGATGGCACTGGCTTTCTCGCAGCGAATGCCGCCGGTGCAAAACATCACGATGGGCTCGTCTTTCATGGTGTCCGGAAGCGATTGAATCGCTTCGGGGAAGGCACGGAAGGTTCGGATGTCAAGATCGATGGCATTGTCAAACGTGCCCACGCGCAATTCGTAGTCGTTCCTCGTGTCCAACACATGGACGTGCTCTCCGTGGTCGAGCATCTCCTTGAACGCCTGTGGCTCGATCTCTTCGCCGGTGAAGGTCGCTGGTTGAATGTGGTCCATGCCCACCGAGATGATCTCGTTCTTTTTGCGGACGTTCATTCGGTTGAACGGTTGGTAACCGGTGTAGGAGACTTTGAGCGGTATGCCTCGGAACCGTTCATCTTGCTCGAGAAACTTGGTGTAGACATCGATGGATGCCTGCGGTCCAGCGAGAAAGAAATTGATGCCTTCAGGCGCCAACAAGACCGTCCCCTTCAAGCCCGCATCCGTGCAAACGCTTCGTAGCACCGCTTGCAATTCATCGCGTTCGGCCAAATCCACGAACCGATAACCGGCGATGTTGACGATGGAACCGGGCACGCCTTGGCGTAAGGAAGCGAGTTCTTGAGGGCACCGCCCTCACGGAGCGCCTCGCCAATCGTGACGAGAAGCCAGTGGTCGGCGCCAGCCTTGGCCGAAGGCACGAGGACTCACTCTGGGAGCTGGGGCCATTTGCCATCGCTTGTGCTCGTTGCGTTCAAGTCGGCCCAGAACGTCCATCACCAAGGATTCCTCAAATCCGGAAGCCATCATTTCATCGGCGTTCAGGCCGCCTTCAATGTGCGCCCTGAGCACATCGTCAAGCACATCGTAAGCGGGAAGGGTGTCCTCATCAAACTGGTCGGGGGCCAACTCAGCTGAAGGCGGTTTGGTGAGGGTGGAAGAAGACACGGGGGCTGTGCGACCCGCAGCCTCTGCTCGTTGATTGAAACGCTCAGCCATGGCATAGACCTCCATTTTGTAGACGTCACCAAGCGGTGCATACCCGCCCGCCATGTCGCCGTAAAGGGTGCAATAGCCCTGTGCGATTTCGGACTTGTTTCCCGTGGTGATGGCCATGCTCGAGCGAGCGTTGGCATATCCCATCACGAGGATGGCGCGCAAACGAGCCTGAAGGTTCTCACCTGCGACGGTGTGCCCGTGTTCAAGCACCTCGCCCAACGTCTCCTCCACGCGTTCGTGCATTCCGTCAATGCGGTGAAGAACGTACTCCATGCCCAAGGCCATGGCGGTGTGCTCGGCATCGTCGATGGAATGTTGCGATGAATGGCGGCTGGGCATGGCCAAGCCCGTGACGTTTTCAGGTCCAATTGCAGCGGCGGCAACACATGCAGCAACCGCAGAGTCGATGCCTCCTGAGAGGCCCAAGACGATGGAGGTGATGCCGGATTTCCGACAGTAGTCCGCAAGTCCCGTGACGACGGCATCGGTCAATTCGTCAATGCTGTCCACCATCGCTTGCCCGTTGTCGTTGGCCTCCAAGAGCATCAGGCTGTGCTGGCCGGTCTGCAAGGCATCGGATGCCTCGCTTTTGATCCAAGAACACGCTGCTGGGTCGTCGAGGTCAACCAAGAGAACGCCCTCTTGCCAAGAAGGTGCGACCACTGCGCGCCCGTCAGGCCAAGCGACCAAACTGCGACCGTCAAACAACAGATCGTCGTTGCCACCAACTTGATTGGCGAGCAAAAATGGATGATTCAACACCGAGGCTGCATGGCGTGCAACGGCCAATCGTTTGGTGAACTTATCAGCATGAAACGGCGAGGCGGAAAGATTGACCGTGGCGTGAATCGCCACGCCCTGCCGACACCACTCAGCGATGTGTTCAATGGGGTCGTTGGCATAGGCCGAGGGAGTCATTCCAGCGGACTGCCAGGCATCCTCACACACGGTGACGCCGAGGGTTAGCGAACCGAAGGAACGTGCCAAACCCGAACGGTTCTTGGCAGCAAAATACCGGGCTTCGTCAAACACATCGTAGGTAGGAAGCAATTGCTTCTCCGCAACGATCCTCGCCTGCCCTTCCCCTGTGATGGTGGTGTATTCAGGACCGCATCGAACGACACCGTTGGTCGGAAGTGAACGCTCGTCTTCTGCCGGTACGGGTGTACCGACCAACAGGGGAATCGAACTGGTCACGCTCAAAGCAGCATTGAACGAACGTTGAACAAAATCGTGCTCCAGCAACAAATCTCGTGGTGGATAACCGCACACCGCCAACTCGGTTGAAACGCCAACGCTGGCGCCTTGGGCTTCAGCGAGTTGAGCAAGACCTGCGAGGCGTTGGACGTTACCCGAAAGGTCGCCTACGGTGGGGTCGAGTTGGAGCAAGCCCACCTTGGTCATGATACCTCACCGGATGAACCTTCATGGATGCTTGACGATGTCACCGTTGGCGTCCTTATACCACCATTCGTTGGCTTCCTTGTCGTGGTACCACCAGTAGCCATCGGAGCCCATCACCCAATCCGTTTCTTCTTCGTTGGATGAGGCGGTCCCGGTGTCTGTGGCGGCGGTAGCGGCGGTGGCCGTGGCGGCTGCAACCGGCTCAAGGCCCTCGTCTTCGTACTCGTCGTACTCGTCGTACTCGTCATCAAGTTCCGAGGAATATTCGTCCCAGTCATAGCCGATCTTTGAGCCTTGATTGACGGTCATTCTCTTCATCCAAATCAAGAGGGTAAGCACGACCATGGTCAAGAGCAAAGCGGTGAGGGTTCCCAACACCGGATTGACCTCACCAAACACTTTCTGGGTGAACGAAGGTTCTTCTGCAACGCGAACATCAACCGTGGGTCCGCTCGAGGTCTGACCGTTGTCAAGCGTTGCTTCAACCCACTGCAGGCCAGGTTCTTCTGGGCCCCAGTCAACGGAAACGGTGCTGATTGCACCAGCTTCAACATCGACAGAGGTGCGTTGAACGAGGGTGCGTGAACCGTCCATGCTCACCGCCTCAAACAACACGTCGATGCTGCCTGCCAGCGTGCCAGTGTTTTCAACTTCAAGTTGTATGGAGGTGGTATCACCAACATCCATCAACAAGCGAGAATACGTCATGGCAGACGGGCTGAGTTCAAAGTTCGGCTGCAGCCATTCCATGTTCCAGGTAGCGATGTAGAGGTTGTTGCTCTGCCCTTCCAATCCCGTGACGGTGTTGCCTGCGAGGTCACGCCCATCGATGCTGATCTTCACGAGCATGCGGTCGATGAGCATGTCATTGGTGATGGAACTGAGATTCATCTCAGCGAACAATTCCAACTGAAGGCCGACGAGTTCCTCACCCTCGAGGGTAAGCGGTTCTCTGCCTGAGCGAATCAAATCACCCGTTTCAAAGTCCTCAACGACCCACACCAATTCGAGGGATTGCAAGTCAAGACCACCGAGTTCTTGCAGAACAACGCGCACCTCGTGGTTTTCACCACCAAGAATCGCCATCGGGCGTGGGGAGAGGACCTCAATCGGTGTTGGACCGGTGCCGTCAACGACGATCCATTTCACCGAATTCTCCTTGTCGGTAAGGTCCACGCCTTGGCCTTCCAAACAGCCGACTTCCCAAGTCAACGGCACCGAACCCGAAGTTGCAGGTGCTTGAACTTCCATGGACCATACACCGTTGTATGCAGTAGCAGCGTAAGTTTGTCCTGCAAAGAGGAGGTCGACGTCGCAATCAAATGCAGGCACGGTGAACGTTTCTGTAAACACCAAGCCCCCAGAGATTTCCATCGGCGTGAGCGGCGTCACGCGAGCACCATCGCCGAGGAAGGAACCGCGGGTGAGGAACAAGTTCACGGATTCTTCGGGAACACTGAGGCCAGCCGAGAAGCGCCAACGATGCTCGGGGAAGGTGCGGAGCTCTTCTTGTCCAGCACGGTCGGCCACAAGGATGGCCGGTTCGCGACGGTTGTCACCCAAATCGGGCGTGTTCCAGCCAAATCGAAGTTGAACATTGAGGGTCATGTCCTTTTCGAAGGGCCCAGCGAGTCCGTTTGACCCCAACATCGTGCACGTTTCGAGGATGATGTGGGCCGAGTTCGTGGTGCAGTTGCTGGAATCGAAATCCCAAAGGATGCTCATCGTATCGGTGCCTTGGTTGCTGGCCAACATCACCTCAACCGTTGAGAGGTCAGATCCACCGTTCGGCTCGGTGATCTCCACGTTCAATTCGTAAGGTTGTTGCGGGTGGAGCCATGATTTGCGTCCATCAGCCCACGAGAAGGCGTCGGGTGCAAGTTCAGGTGGGCCGTCGACTGCGAGTTGGTAGGTGAACAACTGATCGTCCTCTACCGCACTACCACCGTCTTGAATGGCGTAGCCTGATGGGTCGGTTCCTTCAAGGTAAATCGCTACTTTTTGCCCAAGACTGCCCGCCGTATCATCCAACATGAGCGTGTAAACGCCCGTGAGCATCGTCAGGTCGGAGGGGACAAGCATCTGGACTGAACTGTATTCTCCTTCATCGGGCCAGCCGTTGAGGTTGTCGTCGTCGACCCACTCCTTCCAAACCATGGCAGACATGGCTGATGGGAGAACCGGTTGATCTTTGATGGTCACTTGAATGACCTGTGTGGGGCTTGGTGTGCGGTGGTCGTAACGATACATCGAAGCGTCGATGACCTCCGGCTTGACCGAATCCACGGTAAAGGTGCGGTCGAGTTCCGAAGGGTCAACCACCGAAGAGCCGTTGAGGGATTGGAGTTGGACGGTCCAAGTCACGTCGTCGTAGGTGAAGGGAATCGCCTGCGTGAAGTTCCAGTATGTGCCTTCCAAGGACGTGGTGTTGCGAACTTCGATGCCGTCCATGTACAACGTGAGCAAGGCATCGCCGTCAACGAATCCATGTTCCGAATTGAGGCCTTCGAACCCAACTTCAACAGAGATGTTCATCGATTCACCACCTCGAAGGTATTGGCGCGAAGGCGGCATTGGAACGCCGTCCTCGGAGAACACCATCGATTTGAGTTCGAGATCGTTTTCGTAACCCTGCGAATTGTAGGCGCCCCAAGTGTGAGAGAACGGCACCGAGACGACACCGCTTTGCAAGACGAGGCGAGAGGTGGCCGTCAATTGCATCTCATCGTCCCACATCGGATTGATGCGGAACGTGATGTTGGTCGTGACCATCATGCCGTCTTCCGTCACGGTGATGGGGTTGGTCGGGTGGAGTTCAACCAGCGAGGCGTCACCCAAACCAGCGGGCGCACCGCCTGCATCGGGGAAGAGCCATGTGGCTTGGTGGTTCTTACTGAACACATCGAGTCGGTGATGGGTGACGACGCCTCCAACCACTTGATACTCGGTTGAGATGGTCTGCCATTGTTGACTTGGCGTGAGGACGGTCGGGGCATTGTGCATCGCTCCGTCCTTGAGCACCACCGTTCCCGATGTTTGAAGCGCCACCACTTCCACGGTTAAACCGCCACGGCTTTCGGCCATGAACGGCATCGGAACGGCTTGCATGCCACCGATGTTCGCCACTGAGGTTCGGGCCTCATTGACGCCCATAACGAAGGCCGAATCAGCGTTGGCCACCAGGTTGTGAGAAGCATCGTAGGTGGCACGCAATCCACCCAAAGTGGCCACACCTTGCCCAGTAAGTTCGATGCGAACTTCGGTGAAATCGGTGGAAAGGATGGAAACGGAAGTAGCGACGCCGGAAAGTTCGGTGGTGAAGGCTGCGAATTCATCGGGCGTCAAATGGAACAATCCTGCCGATGTGTTGTCGAGGCTACGGTTGGCTACCAAGGTGTTGCCGACGAAGAGGGCGACGTCTCGGATGTGGCCATTTTGAGCGTTGTAACCAAACCCAAAGGAGGTCAAATCATGGGTCGGCACCCATGCTTTGGCAACAGCAGGTGCACCACCAGTCATCACCACATCCATCGTTTCCTCTGCATTGACGAAGCGATTTTGCCATCCCCAGACACCAACACGCTCGTCTTCACCGCCCCATTCATAGCGCTCGTCGAGGTAAAAGTCCAGCGAGGGACGAGCGGGGTGTTGGCCACCGAACAAATCGGTGGTGAGTTCGGTGATGCTCCAGGTCGTGAAGTTGCTCATGTTTCCGTCCGAGGGTGGAAGGGGCACGATGCGAACTTGCATGCCAACCGTCGCTTGGCTGACCTCAGGGATGTAGGGCAGCGTGACGTTGGTCCAAGGATCGTCCACATGTTGGCGTACGTGCACTTCTGCATTGGTCACAATGCCGTTCAACATCGCATCGTAGACAGGAGCATTGGCGAGGAACCAAGGCGAGACCATGCTGGAATTTGCATGACCGCTGATGCCCGCAGGTGAGAACGTGGTGTTGGTCATCGTCCAGCCTTTGAGCGAGGGGTCCGTGTGGAAGGATTCTGTTCTCGAGCCGTCGCCAGCAATGGCATACACTTCGGGCATTCCGCTGGCGCTGCCGATGAATTCGAGGTGGAGGCGGAATTGGTCAATGAGGTCGTAATCGAGGAGATTCAACGGCACCACCAATTCATTGGATCCGTGCATGCCGGGCACGACCTCACCCGCTGAATTGAGGATCGACCAGTTGAGGTATGCGCCCTCGGGAATCATGGCTTCCATGAACAACGGTGCGTAGGTGTCATCGGCCAACAACTGCGTTGAACCGGCCTTGTGGCCCAACGTTGGGCTGGTCCAATTGGACTCGGGCGGGGTGGCGATGTGAACATCGTCAACAAACCAGTAATCGCAACAGGTGCTGCTTCCGCTGGTCTGATGGATTCGGAATTGTGAGGCGCTGTGAAGGGCCGCTGCCGGAAGCGTGGTCATGAATTGGAAGTTGGATGTTTGGGAGCCGCCTCCGCTGAAGGTTCGGAACACGGTCCATGACCCGGTGGCGGTCTTGTATTGGAATTGGAGGTTCTCACCGCTGTCGGGCGTTTCTCCGCAACCCGACCGACCCTCATGGACCCATGCGTGGAACGGGACATTGGTGCCGCCCGCTAAGTTCACCACCGGTGATGTGCCGTAGGTCGAGCCTGCATAGGTTCGTAACGAACCACCCGAGGAGCCGTTGTAGCCGCATGCAGGCGAGGTCACGCGAGCCGTGTAGGAATTTTGGAAGGTCCAACCTTGGTTGTTGGTGTTGAAATCCCATAAAATACCGGGTGATGAGCCGGTTAACGCACCGTTGGACACGGTGGAACCGTTGGAGATGGAATCTGCGTGGTTCCAATCAGCGCCATCCTCCCAAACAAAACCCGACTGTGTTGGCAACACCTTCGGTGTAAACTTGAGCTCAGCACTGACCAACGGCTCATCGCTGGGCAAGTCGAGCTTGAAATTGGTGTTTGGTGTTGCGGTAAGGGTGAGGTTCATCTCATCGCCTGCACCAACCCATTGGGGACCAGATTCAACGCCCAACTCTGAGCGGTTCACGTCGCTTGAAGTCATGGCTCCAAGCCATGTGCTGAACACCAGCAGCATGACCAAACCAATGGCCGTAGCATGCATACGCCTCCCCGCCATGGCGCTGGGTGGGCATTGAAGGACTTGAAGGATACGCCTGCTCTCTTTTGAGAAATCGCATCCATTGTGAGAACTGCACCTTGATATTCTATCAGAAAAAACGGATGTCGTTGAAAATGAACAAGTTTTGGAGTGATATTCAAAACCGAGCCCTCGGTGGAAGCAACATGGCTCAGCCCTCATCGGCAGGTGAACTGAACGCTGTTCAGTTGGAAACGAACTTGTTGAAGCGGTGGGCAGAGGAAGGAACGTTCCAGGCATCCATTGAACACCGACGCTCAGGTGCTCCGTTCATTTTCCTTGAAGGCCCACCGACGGCCAACGGAAAACCCGGGATCCATCACGTCGTGGCTCGCACCTACAAGGATCTCGTCTGTCGTTGGAAGGCCATGGAGGGCTTCCTTGTTGAACGAAAAGGTGGCTGGGATACCCACGGCCTTCCCGTCGAAATCGAGGTGCAAAAGCGACTGGACTTGATGAGCAACGAGGCGATTGAAGCCTTCGGCATGGCCGAATTCAATCAGGCCTGCCGAGAATCGGTCTGGACCTACGAGGCGGCTTGGCGAGAAATGACAGAACGCATGGCATATTGGGTTGACTTGGACAACCCCTACGTCACGCTCAACAACAACTACATCGAATCTTCTTGGTGGGCACTCAAACAAATGTTCGAGAAAGGTCTGCTCTACCGAGGTTACAAGGTGCTGCCTTACTGCCCACAAACGGGGACGTCCTATTCCAGTCACGAAGTGGCGCTCGGTTACAAAGAAGTCGAGGAACCATCGGTCTATGTCAAATTCAAACTCGTGGACGATGACGCCTCCATTTTGGCGTGGACGACCACGCCTTGGACGCTCCCTGGAAACGTCGGTTTGGCGGTAGGGCCGGAAGTCACCTATGTCCGTTGTCGCATCAAAGAAGAAGCCGGGGATTCATGGACGGGTGCAGGTGGTGCAAACATCGGCGAGGAGATCATTCTCGCCAAGGAACTCATGAAAGAAGTGCTTCGCCACCACGTCGACATCGTTGAGGAATTCCCAGGATCCGCTCTGATTGGCCGCGCCTATGAACCGCTGTTCCCTGGCGCCGTGCCTCGAGGCGAATCCACCACGGCCTGGACCGTACTGGCCGCAGATTGGGTCACCACCACCGACGGTACAGGTGTGGTACACACCGCCGTGATGTACGGTGAAGACGACTACAACCTCGGTATGGAAGCGGGGCTGCCCGCACATCACACCGTGGACATGGACGGCGCCTTCGTTGCAGGCACCCATCCCGACCTCGACGGAACATACGTCAAGGACTGCGACGAGACCATCATCGGCCTGCTTTCATCGCCTCACGGCAGCAACGGAAAGGGTCCGGAGAGCGGCCTGCTCTACCGAGAGAAGGATTACCTCCACGACTACCCGCACTGCTGGCGTACCGACCACCCGTTGCTCTACTACGCCATGGATTCCTGGTTCGTCCGCATGACGGCCGTGAAGGACAACCTGCTGAAGTTCAACGACCAAGTCGAATGGGCACCTGATTGGGTGGGCGAAGGCCGCTTTGGTGAATGGTTGCGCAACGTCAAGGATTGGGCCATCTCCCGAGAACGCTATTGGGGCACACCTCTGCCCGTTTGGCGAAGTGCTTCAGGTGAAATGAAGTGTGTCGGCTCCATCAAGGAACTTCAGGAGGAAGTCGCCAAGGCCGTCGCCGCTGGTATCGAAAACCCCGAGTGTCCAGATGATGTTGACTTGCATCGGCCCGTGGTTGACGCATTCACCCTGCTCTCGGACAATGGAGAGCCCATGCAACGTGAACCCTTTGTCATGGATTGCTGGTTTGACTCGGGTTGTGCCTCCTTCGCTCAATGGCATTACCCCTTTGAAAACGCAGACGTGTTCGACGCCTCCTTCCCCATCGATTACATCTGCGAGGGGGTTGACCAAACTCGAGGATGGTTCTACACCTTGCTGGCCGTTTCCGCAACCGTCTTTGACGACATGTGCTACAAGCGCTGTTTGTCGCTGGGGTTGATCCTCGACGCTGAAGGAAAGAAAATGTCCAAGTCGAGAGGTAACATCGTCGACCCCTGGGACCATTTCAATCGTGAAGGTGCCGACGCAACACGTTGGTACATGGTCACGGCAGGTGCGCCATGGAACCCACTCAAGTTCGACCCCAACGGCGTACGTGAAACATACGCCAAGATGTTCTTGACCATGTGGAACGTCTACAAGTTCCATGCCGACTACGCAGCCCTTGACGGGTTTGACCCAGAAACGGCATCGCTTCCTGTTGAACAACGCTCGGAACTTGACCGATGGATCCTCTCCCGTTTGCACACCGTGGCCAACGCCTATCACGACAATTTCGTAAACTGGCAATTCCACAAAGCGTGCCGCGACCTTGAGGATTTCATGGTGAACGATGTATCCAACTGGTACGTCCGCCGAAGCCGCCGACGACTGTGGGACGAGGCTGAATCCAATGACAAGCTCGCTTGCCAGCACACGCTCCATGAGGTGTTGACGACGGTGTGCCGTTTGGTGGCGCCCGTCGCCCCCTTCATGGTCGATGAAATCCACCGAAACTTGACGGGTGTCTCGGTTCACACGGCCAACTGGCCGTTGGGTATCCCCGGCACACTCGAGGGTGCTACCTCCGATGCTTGGGACGAAGACGCGGCTCGTGCAACCGCAGCATTGCCGCCCCAAGACCTTGAACTTGAAGCGACGATGAACCTGGTCCGAGAACTTGCAGAAGCCGGTCGGAGAATTCGCATTGACGGCAACCGAAGGCAGCGCTTGCCGTGTGCGCAAGGATGGATCGTCGCTGGCCCCGACCTGTCAGCCTTCCACGAACTGCTCGCAGAGGAATTGAACGTTGAGACCATCTTGGTCGAAAACGACTTGGACCGTTTCCAGCGGGTTGAACTGGCGCCCAACTTCCGTGCTTTGGCACCCAAGGCCCGTGCGCAGGTCAACGACGTGGCCAACGCTATTCGAACAACCGAAGACCCTGAAGCCCTGCTGGCCAGCATCAACGGAGGCGGTGCGGAAGTCCTCGGTGTGCTCGTTGAAGCGGGCGATGTTGAGGTCAAGCGTGTGGAGCGAGAGGGTTTCGCTGCACAAACGGTTGAAGTGGATGCTGGAGACGACCAAAGCCTCCATGTCAGTCTCGTGTTGGACATGAACGATTCTCCCGCACTGCTCTCCAAGGGGATGGCAAGAGACATCACTCGCAGGGTGCAGGCACAGCGAAAAACGCTCAACTTGGCCATGGAAGACACCATTGACCTCGAGGTGTGGATGGAAAATCCCCCGGCAATGCAAGCTGAGGACGAGGCTTGGGTCGCCACCGAAACCCGTGCCGCCGGCTGCATCTTTCATCCCGAAGGCACCACCCCTCCCGCCGAAACTGAGCGCTTTGAGGTCGACGGAACCGTGGTGTATTTCACCGTCAACTGAGGCGATGGCGTGCGCATCGTATCCTTGGTGCCAAGCCTTACCCTGACCTTGTTTGACCTCGGTTTGGATGCAACCCAAATCGTTGGAAGAACACCGTGGTGCATCCACCCAAAGCAACAGGTTGCGGATGTTCCCGTCGTTGGCGGTACCAAAACGCCCACGTTGTCCAAAATCATGGCAGCCCAACCCGATTTGGTGGTCATGGACCGGGACGAGAACCCCAAAGCGGTTCACGATTGGTGCATTGAGCAAGGCTTCGATGTCTTTGTCTGTCATGTGAAGCATCCCGATGAGGTACCCTCCATGCTACGCCAGCTCGGCCAAGCAGTTTCCCGCATTGAACAAGCGGAATGCTTAGCAGCAGAGATTGAAGATACGCTTCGTAAAGCGCCGGCCAGCAAGGGAGAGGTAGCACTTCCGCTCATCTGGCACGACCCGCTGATGGCTGCGAACGGAGCCACCTATGCGGGCAACATGATCTCATGGCTTGGGTACGCTGTTCCCGTGATCGAACCAAACGGTACGGGCTATCCCGAAGTCACCCCGAAATCGCTCATCGAACACGGTGTTCAGCATGTGTTTTTGACAACCGAACCGCATGATTTCTCCGTCGAAGAAGGGCTGGCTTTGCAGCAGGCGGTGTTGGAGGCTGGGGGCATCGGCCTTTCGCTTCATCACATCGATGGTGAGGCCTTGACGTGGATGGGTAGTTACACCGCCAAAGCCCTGCACCACTTGCTTGAGCACCATCGCCCTTGATTCCCGTCGGAAGGCGCAGCGACCCAAAGCGACGGCTTCAAATCACGCCCCAGCAACGGAACTTCATGCGACGAGCCCTCCTCGGCTTCACCTTGGCGCTGTCCATGGTGCTTGCAGGTTGTTTTGGTGACGGTTCAGGCGTTATCGAAGTGGAGCAGAAGCAACCCATTTGGGCAGACTACGAGCGAATTGACCCCCAAGCCCATGAAGTTGAGCGCATGTTCGTCACCGTTGACTTGCGCACCAACGAATCAACCAACACCACTTGGGCGGTGTTTGATGCATCGTACGGCGGAAATTGTTGCGAGCACTACCTCGCCACCGACATCGACGGGCAAATCCTCAACATCGGTGGTGAATACCCCGTGTTTTCCACCGACCGCGGCCACATCTGGGACACCTACATCCCACCAGCGCTGCCCGACCAACAATGCCGCACCTTCGTCCCGACCAATCCGGGACAAGAGGGACTTGGTGAGGGAAGCATCGTCCAAGCCACCAACGGCGACATCATTTCGATGTCGTGGTTCCCCTACGTGGGTGGCGACCTCAAACTGGACAAGTTCTACGCGATCCTCTACGATGAATCCGAAGGCGAATGGAAATGGTGCTACAACCGAATCACAGAGCCGTTCTACGACCGATCGTGGCAAGTTGAAGTCATCGGCCCCATCGATGCGAGCATCGGCAGTGGAGAATGGGCCAGCATCGTTGTTTCCAATTTCTGGCATCAAACGCAAAACGCCGGTGGCCAAATCAGCGTGGACGGCCTCAATTACTACCCCTTCCAATTCCCTGGACGTGACGGTGGTGACCCGCCAATCGAAGTGGATTTGAACTTCACCACCGCCGATTTACCTGCCTACTGGGATGTCAACAAACCCCACAAGGAAATGCGAGCCTTCCCCGTACCCTCGGGTGGCTTGGTGTTCCCCGCCTACTACAACAACGGCAACGCTGCTTTCATGGACACCTCCCTTGAGTTCAACGAACTGAGCATTCAATTCCCATCCGAATACTGTCAAATTGACCGTTCTGGCACCATTCATTGCGTAGCAAACCAAGGCACGTCCTTTGTCCATTACATGTCCGTTGACGGCGCTGTAACATGGGTCAACCACACCTACGACTTGGGTGACCGAGCATCTTCCATCGAAGAATGGGAATTCCAAGGAAACGGTGAACTCGACCTCTTCGTGCTCAACGTCCGTTACCAATCCAGCGATGGGCCTGATGTTGACACGGTTTACCACGTACGCGGCTATTCCGAGGACATGTCTCCCGACACCCTCACCTACATCGGACAAGGCGACCTTGATTCAACCTCAGGAGCAGGCAACGACATCCGTTTTGACTTCGCCTCACTCGGACTGCTCAACGACGGGGGAGTGGTCGTCGCCTATCACGACTCAACCGACCCAGACCCGCTCTTCGCCGTGGAATTGGAACTTCCAGCGTGATCACTCAACGGATGAGAACATCCGAAGAATGTCCGAAAACAACGCCTTTGCATGGCTGTTACTCTTCTCAACCAATCGTTTCACGATGAGTTCGGGCGTCGAACGTGCGAGATGGTTGCGCTTGGGGGTTCTGTCCACGAGAAGTTCCAAATCCTCTCCAAGGCCACTGGCTTCGATACCATCAACTCGCAAATCGTCTCGTCCCGTGGCTTCAAGGATGGCGGGTGCAAGGTGCGTGACCAGCATCATCGTCGTATCGGGTTGAGCCTCTGCAGCGAGGAGCATGCCTGCAATGATTCGAGCACCCGCACCCGGTTCGGTGATGGCTTCCAACTCATCGGCAAGAATCAATTTCGGCGTGGGGTCGCTGACCACCGTGGCCAATTCAACCAAGGTCTGTTCAAGCGCTCCGGCACTTTGTGTTCCGCCTGCCTTGGCCAGAATGTGAAGGGCGTCCACCTTTCCTACACGAGCGCTCGAAGCGGGTACGGGCAAGCCCATGTGTGCGAGAATGCACGCATAAGCAAGGCATTCCAAGAGCGTTGTCTTTCCTCCCGAATTCGCTCCCGTGAGCAGCGCCAGTGATTGTTGGTCACCCTTTCCAGCAGCCTCCCCGATTCCGTAGGTGACGGGGTCAGGCTCCAATCCCAAGAGAATGTGGCGCCCCTCCTCCAACCAAATACCGTGCTCCACCAGTTCCGGCATGGTGCATCGGTCGTGCTTTGCCCAACGAGCGATGGACAACCACTGGTCCGCCTCGACCAGACGGTTCACCGCATGCTCACAATGCGGTTGGAGTGGCCCGAGACGCCGGGCGAGATTGACCAAATGGTCGGTCGTTTCTGCATTGAGTTTGGCTTCAAGGGCCGCGTCGATGCCGTCGATCGTTTGCCGGTCAATTTTTGCAGGCCAAGACGAGGTAAAGATGTCAAACGGGCAACGCAACTTGGCGGGTTCGAGGAACTCGGCCAACGTTTCCCTTGCTTTTTGCATGGCCTCTTGAATGACGTGCCCCGTCGCCTCCCGCAACTTTCGCTGAAACGCCGTACCGTCCGCAAGGGCTTCAAGCAATTCCGCACCTGAAAGCGCCATTTTGGCATCGTTCATGGCCTTCTCAACCTCTTCATTGACGCGCGATTCCAGCTGCTTCACCTCGTTCCACAATCCGTCACGAACCTGTTCGACGGCATCGATTTGTGACGCATCACCCAGCATCGACATGGCCTCTGGGAGCCCATCAAGCGGTTGCAACGCTTCGTGCAACGGTGCCAGCGCCGCATTGTCAGGAAGTTGGCCCCGTTGCTTTGCTTCCACGAGGTCGCACACCACGTCCAAGGTGGTTTTGTTGTGGGCAAACCAATCGATGGTTCGTTCAGGGAGAATTAGCGAGGACTCGGGTGAATTTCCGAGCAACAACCACCCGTCGGGTGCTTCCATGGGCGCGCCCGTTCCAAGCCAGGAGACGGTCTTGAACACGGTGTAATCTTTCCATGTTTCGTTGGCACCCGGTTGAAGAACCCGGCAGTGTTTTTTCAGGTGCTCGATGGGTTCAGGCGAAACGACGACGCGCTCGTAGCGTTCCTGTTTTTCCTTGAGTCTCGACACGCGCTGCCACGCCAGCGCCTGTTCGTTGAGCCATGCTTCATCCAACTTCATGGCTGCACCGATCGCCGCACGTCGCGGTTCGGGGTCTGCGAGAGGCATCAACAGGCTCATTCGTTCCTTGGTGGCCGAACATGCTGCAAAAGATTGCAGATGCGTCAACAGGTGTTGATGGAGTTTTTTGGCTTCCTTGGTCGCTAAAAATCGTCCTCCACCGCCAGCATATTGACGCGCAAGGGACAACGCGCGTTTCACCGAGAGACCCTCGATCTCCGCCAATCGGCCCACATCACCCGATGCGAGCGTGGAAACAACGGCTTCCTCGGAGCCAAAATGTTCCTTCATTTTCGACGCCATGCGTTCGGTGACACCGGGGAGTTTGGTCAAAACCATGTGGTTCATCGTTTGTCAAGGGCTTAAGAGGATGACGCAGGATGAGCCCCTCAAGACCTGAACTCAACACACCCGCTGGCCTTCGCCACCGTAGTCTTGCATGGGCACTTGGAACAGGTCGTCGCAGGTACGCTTGACGATCGGCAGCGTCAGCGTTGATTCTGCCCAGTTGATCGAATATCCGCCAGCAGCGGCAGGAGAAGGCACGTAGTCTCTGCCGGTCTGGGACATCGTGATGACGATGGATTCACCTTCTTCGAGGAAGATGTCCATGGCCATGAACTCCATTTTGCCGAGCACCGTTTCAAAGCCAACGAGGGCTTCTTGTCCGTCTCGGCCGCCTTCGTGGAAGCGGAAGTCCATCACGGCGTGGCCCAAACGAAGCCCGTTGCCGTCGCTCATCTCAAGGTAGCCGTGGGCGCCGTTGGCGGTGTGTGGCGTGACGGCGATGTGGAAGGTGGGCATGCCGGCGATGAAGACATCCTCTTCAAACGGCCCGTAGGTCATGGTGATGGTTTCGGTGGTGGTCACCATGGACGCCCCAGAGGGGTTGAGGTCGGCAGCAGCGATTTCGAGGTATTCGGTGTCGGGTGCGGGATAGGTGCTCTCAATGCGCCATCCGCCTCGGTTGTCCTGCATCTCCACACCGAGGGTCGGTGCACGCCCTTCGCTCTTGAGGTACCAGTCAAACCAGTACAGCATCTCATCGGCCCAATCCCACCGGAGCGTGTAGGGATAGGCCTCCAAACCTTCTCCGCTTGGCAGGGCGCTGTGGCCCGATTTACGGTCAGGGTAGTCATGCGCCCATTGGCCGGCCAGTGTCTTGATTTCAATGCCCGCTTCTTCGACGATTTGGTGGGTTGGGAAGGACATGTGCGGGTCGACGTTCCAATCCTGCATGCCTTGAATGATGTAGACCGAACCCTTGTAATTTGCAATGACGCGGTCGAGGAAGGAGCGCTCGGTCCAGTAATCGTTACCAGCATAGGTCACCATGCCTCCCGAAATATAGGCTGCTGGGCCGTTCACGTAACCTTCCATGTAGCCTTCGCACAGGGTGTGGGCATCTTCGCTATCGCCGTCGATGCCGAAGGAACCGTAGACACCGTTGTGCATGATCATGCCTCGGGCTTCCATGCTGCCGTTTCGCCACATCAACTCGTGAACACCGATCAGACCAGACATCGGAACGATGGTTGCGAGGTGGGGGTTGCCAAAGGTAGCAGCCTGCCATGGCGTTGAACCATCATAGGATTTGCCGATCATCCCGACATTCCCGTTGGACCAGGCCTGCGTTCCCAGCCACGTCACGGCAGCATCAATTCCGCGCTGTTCATCGGTTCCCATGAGATCCATGCAATGGTTGGATTCACCGGTACCGAACACCGAAACTTGGGCTACACCGTAGCCGTGAGGAACGTAATTCTCGATGAGCATCTTTCCTAGGCGGTCCGCAGGTGTCAGCGCATCGACATCGCCGTCGTTGTAGTAGGGTCCGACCTCAGCGATGACGGGAACTTGACATGACGGGTCGACGGATTCACTTTCCCAATCGCATCCTTCGATAACGGGGAGCCAAAGGCCGAGGTGAACCGTGGCATCACCGGTCAAACCTGCACCGCCGTCCTCTGCCGTGATGGTGGGGACGGGAACATACACCGAGCGAACCTCATCGATGGCGTATGAACCGTTCTCGGTGACGCGAGCGTAAATGTCCTGATCGTCGTATTGCAAGGAAGCCCTTTCATCGGGTTCCGGGTAGATGTTCATTTCTTCCTGTTCTTGAGAAACGGCCTCTTGCTCACCGAAGCAACCGGCCAGTGTGCTGGTTGCGAAGAGCAACACGACCAAGACGGGCTTGATGTCCATCGTATCCCCCGAAGTTGTGACGCCTTTCAATCAATCGCTTGCTTGTGGTTCATTCTTCGTCGGGGTTGCCTTCTTGCTGTGCGGCCATTTCTGCACGGACTTCATCCATGTCCAATTCTTGCAATTTCACCACAAGGTCCCGAAGGGCTGCCTCGGGAAGTGCACCTGGCTGCATGAACACACCGATGCCTTCCTTGAACGCCATGGTGGTGGGTATGGAACGGATACCAAACATACCGGCAAGGGCCTGTTGTTCCTCGGTGTCAATTTTTCCAAACACCACATCGGGGAATTCTTCAGAGATGCGCTCGTAGACAGGGCCGTAAGCCTTGCAGGGCCCGCACCACTCGGCCCAGAAATCGAGCAAGACCAGTTGGTTGTTCTCAATGGTCTCTGCAAAGTTCGGTTCGGTGATTTCAAGGCTCGCCATGTAAAGGCCTTAACCTGCAACCCTTTTCAAGGCATGTGAACATGAAGGGAACGAAGCAGTCTTGCTTATGTGCTTGTGCGATGTCGCCTGCTCATGCAACAGCGCACCCTCGTCGTTCTCGTGCTCCTCGCTTTCGTCGGTTCCACCTCGGGTCCGTCACTGGTCTTGGAAAACGCAACTGCGCCCCACGAAGTGAACGCACGCGGCGCCAGCGAGATGCGCATCAGCGAAATTCTGGTTTCTGCCTCGTCCGAAGATTACAACGGAACGGACTGGAACAACGACGGAGATATCGGGTCAAGTTCCGACCAATTCATCGAATTGTGGAACAGTGGAGCAGAACCGGTTGATGTTTCGGACTGGTTGCTTGATGATGATGCGGCTGGAGGGTCTGCACCGTGCAGACTGGCTTGGAACACCACCGTGGCACCCGGCGAATACATCGTCATCTTCAGAGAGAGTTCCCGCATTGAACTCGACTATTGGGACGGCGATACCGCCACCCTCTCCGACGCGTCGGGGACGGTCATCGATACCCTATCTTACGGAGCCAAAGATTCCGATTGGGACACGTCCTATGTCAAGGCAGCCGACGGCACCGTCACCAAAGTTGAACCCCCGACGCCGGGTTGGGGCGATGGTGCCACCTATCCTGTGGCACAGAACATGGTTCGCTGCTACGGCATGAACGACAACGTCCACGAAGGCGCCTACGTGCTCAAGGGCCGAATCGTCACGATGACCGGCGAAGCGGACGTCCTCAACGAGGGGCATGTCTTGGTTCAAGACGGCATGATCGAAGCCGTTTGGGAGGACAACGTACCGTCCGACATCCAATTGACCAATGTCCCCATCATCGAAACCAACGGAACCATCTACCCGGGAATGCTCGACCTTCACAATCACCTTCACTACAACCAAGTGCCGCTGTGGGACATGACCCCTCACCTGCCTGAAAACAACCGCAACCAGTGGGGAGGCTACAACAACCGATACGAGTGGAAGAACCATCCCGATTACAGCGAGGAGGTCACCAAACCAAAGATGCTCGTCCATTCCGGACCTTACTGGAACATGGAATCCCAGGCGATGAAGTACATCGAAATGAAGTCCATCGTCGGAGGAACCACGGCTGCGCAAGGCGGCCCCACCAATCCCGACGACAGTTACGCAACCATCCTCTCCCGAAACATCGAGGATTACAACTTCGGCAGGGATGAAATCCACACCAAGGTCACCGAACTCACCAGCGATTACATCGGCAACCACATCAAAACTGGAAACGCCAGCGGTGAACTCGATGCATGGTTCATTCACATCGCAGAGGGTGTTGATGAACGCAGTCGAGCAGAATTCGATATCCTCGTTCAGAACAACTTGTTGGTCGGAGAGTTGGTGTTGATTCACGGGGTAGCTCTTGGACAACAGGAGTTCACACAAATGGCTGCTGCTGGCTCGACCCTCGTTTGGTCACCCCTCTCCAACCTCTTGCTTTACGGGCAGACCGCCGATGTTGCCGCCGCAAAAGCCGCTGGCGTCCACATCACCTTGGCTCCTGATTGGGCACCTTCGGGATCGAAATCTCCGTTGCATGAACTGAAGGTTGCAGACCTTTGGGACGATGAGATGCTCGGTGATATTTTCACCGATTACGAAATGGTCGAGATGGTCACCTCTGGCGCTGCTCTGGCAACCAACTGGCACAACGAAGTAGGCACCATCGCACCGGGCATGGTGGCCGACCTCGTCGTGGTTGACAACATTCACACCAACCCCTACCGCAACCTCATCAACGCGGTGGACCCCGATATTCGCCTCACGGTGGTCGGTGGTTTGGCCATTTACGGCGATGATGACATCATGGCTGCGCTCAAGGGCGACGACCGTGAGCCTGCAGGAATGTTTGGGAAAGCCGTTGACATCACCTTCCTCGCCGCACCGGAGGGCACTCAAACTTGGGCGAGCATCACCGAAAATCTCACCATGGCGTTGCAGTTTGACATCGAAGAAATGCGAGCAGCCTTTGGGGATGCCAACGACTTTGACAGCGTTGTGTCCGGCATGGATGCGGTTGGGTTGGACCCTTGGTACACCTACGGCGACGAGCGCTACTTCAGCGTCTTGAACGGGTCGGGAACGGCGAACGCTCAAATCGACATGTCGTTGCTCTACGACCGATACTACGACCGAGCGGAATCGCTTTCTGCCGTGACGGATTTCGAGGTCGTCGAAGAACCGGTGCCCGAACCGTGTGCAGACGGTTCAACGCCACCTTGCGACACCAACGATGGAAACACAGACGGTACCAACAACAACAACACCAACAACGACAACACCAACAACGACGATGACACCACTTCACCTGGCATCACCAACAACCCCATCGACACCACCCAAGCCGAAGAAGAGGACGTTGCCGACCAAATGCTGTTGCTGCTCATCGTCATCGTTGCTGTCATGCTCGTGGCACTGTTCTTCGTCTCGCGAGGCGGAGAAGATGGGTTGGCTGCTGAAGTCCGAATCGAGAAGATGTGGGACGAGGCCGAAGAAGAAAAGCAAAACGCTTCCAGCAATTTTGTTCCAGCGCCTCCACCGATGGCGCCCCCTCCAAGTGAAGAGGAATGATCACTTCAAATCCCATTGAGGTCCGGTGGCGGTATCGGTGACTACCACGCCGAGTTCATTGAGTTGGTCACGAATCGCATCAGCCCGCCCCCAATCTTTGGCAGCACGTGCTTCAGAGCGCTGGACGAGCAGCGCCTCAACATCATCAGCGATGGCTGACTTTCGAGGGTCTTCCTCCGGCTCAGCAAGCGCTACATCTTGAGCGGGCAACACTCCCAACACGCGCCCAGCCGTCTCCTCAAGAAGGTCGACTGCATAGTGCGCAAACGCATTCTTGTCGGCCGCCTCAAGGTCGCCGTTCAAGACCTTGGACATCTCGCGCACCATGCCCAGCACCTTGGCGACGGCTTCTCGTGAATTGAAATCGTCATCCATCGCCTGAGCAAAACCCTCGCCCATTTTTTCAAGCAAGCCCAATGATTTGCTCAACGGCAACGGCGAAGCGAGGTCCGGTTGTGGTAGCGCCACGGGCGATGCGTCCGTGCAAGCCTTCAGGGCATCCACATAGCAGCCCAACAAACGGTTGTAATTTCGTTCTGCATCGTTGAGCAAGGCTTCGTTCATGTCGATGGGTGAACGGTAGTGGGCGTTGATGAGGGCGAAGCGGAGCACCATGGCATCCACCTTGGAAAGAATGTCGCGAATGGTCCAAAAGTTTCCAAGCGATTTGCTCATCTTTTCACCATCGATGTTGACAAAGCCATTGTGAAGCCAATGATGGACAACGGGGGAGTGGCCAGTGTGGCATTCACCTTGACAAATTTCTGCCTCGTGATGAGGGAATCGCAAATCATGACCGCCGCCGTGAATGTCGAACTCTTTACCGAAGTAATCCATCGACATGGCCGTACACTCGATGTGCCAACCTGGCCTTCCCGGCCCCCAAGGAGAATCCCATGTGGGTTCACCCGGCTTCGCTGCCTTCCAGAGGGCGAAATCCTTGTGGTCTCGCTTGCCAGAACCGGTATCGCCAACCCGACCGCCAGCTCCTGAACGCACGGCGTCGATGGATTGCCCAGTCAACTGGCCGTATTTCTCCGGTGCTGATTCCACATCAAAATACACGCCGTCATCCGCAGCGTAGGCGTGGTTCTTGTCGATGAGGTCCTGTGTGATTCGGATCATATCGTCCACGTACTCCGTACAGCGAGGGTAATCGTCTGCCCTCAGGATGTTGAGCGCATCCATGTCTTCGTAGTACGCCTCGATGTTCTGGTCGACCAGTGCTTTCCAATCGCCTTCCAATTCATTGGCTCGATGAATGATCTTGTCGTCGATATCGGTGAAATTCTGNACATAATGCACGTCGTAGCCGCTCGCCTCNAGCCATCGGTGAATCAAATCAAACGAGAGATAGCANCGTGCATGGCCNAGGTGNCANCGGTCGTACACCGTCACGCCACAGACATACATCGAGACNTTACCGGGAACAAGGGTGGTGAAATCCACCTTGGTTCTGCGTCGGGTGTCGTGTACACGGATGGGCATGGGCTTCGTTGAGCGCTGCATGGTGNNGCACTTGAAGGTTGATACGGGACCCATCNGTCNGANGGGTGTATGTCAAGCGACACGCNCCAGCGCATCTTTGTCACGGGNGTCAACGGACACATTGGCAACCACATCGTCAGGGACCTGTTGGAAAACGGCTACACCGTACGCGGGTCCGTACGAGACCTTAACGACCCAAAGAAGACCGAACATGTGCGCGCTCATGCGCTTGAACTGAACAAAGAGCATCACCTTGAATTGATTGAAGGAGATGTGCTTGATGCGGACGGTTGGGAGCAGCACCTCACCGATTGCGACGGTTTGTTTCACACCGCTACGGTCTACTCCACCCGAGCGAACGCCTCCACCATCATGGACACGGCCAACCTCGGGACAACACACCTGCTTCACGCAGCGGCCAAAGCAGGTGTGAAACGCGTCGTCTACACCTCGAGCACGGCGGCGGTCGGTACATCACCAAAGGGGCAGAAGAAGGATGAAAGCGTGTGGAACGAGGACACCTCGCTTCCCTACAGCACCGCCAAGACAGAATCCGAGCGTCTGGCGTGGAGGTTGGCAGAGGAACTCGGCCTTGACCTTCGGGTCATCAACCCCACCGCCGTGCTTGGTGGGGGCTTCGTACGTCCTACGCCCAGCGTGGATTTTTTCGGTGATGCCATCGCTGGGAAGTACCCCGTGGTGCCTAAATTTCCCATGGCGGTGGTTCATGTTCGTGATGTCGCACGGGCACATCGCCTCGCTTTTGAGGTGGAGGAGGCAGAAGGTCGATTCATTCTCGCACCGCACGCCAACGTGACGTTGGCCACGATTTGCAAACGCATTCGGACGCTCAATCCATCCACAAAAGCNCCGAAGTTTGGNTTGCCAAACATGCTCGTTCCGTTGGCGGTGTTTCAGGACTGGTTGGGCGGGAAGTTNGGCCGCCAGCGCTACCTCACGCGAGCCGTTGCAAAGAACATGATGGGCGGTGACACCGACTACTCAAGCGCCAAAGCGGAGAAGGTGCTCGGAATGACATGGGAGGATTTTGACACATGCATCCAAGACACGGTCGACGTCTACCTTTGACACCGGCTCAAGGCTTGGCCGTTGCCCAAGCGAGTTGGATGGTGACCGGTGGTGCGGTTGCTTTGGCCATGCTCATCCATCTTCTCAACGGGCCAAGGGCAATTCCCTTTTTCATTTCTGAAGCAGACCACCAAGGCCTGCAAGACCATGTGTTCACCGTGGGATTAACCCTCGCGGGTCTGCTGCAGATGATGTACGCCTGGCACCTTTACCATACGGTGGGAGCGCAGCATGAACGCCTCTGGTTTNTNGCGGCCCTGTTCGGACTCTTCGCNGCAACAAACACCGTTCTCGTGAGCCATTTTGACATGTACGATTTCATCAATCCTCACATCGCCACAGCCATGCTGGCCTTCGGAGGGGGCATCGTGTGGGCTTACTTGGCGCAACGCGCCCTTGGTACCAAAGGAACCGAGCGTGGGGCAGCCCTGCGAAGACTTGGTTTTCGATTGGCATTCGCAGGCTTTGTGGTGATGGTTGTGAGCTTTCAATTCGCCGTGTCAACCTTTGACCCAACGGGCATGACTACGGAGGCCTTCTTGAACGCCGCACAAGGCGGTATTCGTTGGGCTGCTCCAGCGGAGTATGCCTTGGTCACCGGCCTCTTGATCTGCTTGGCTTCCTTCAAGCACGAATTGGTTCACCAATCACAGGAGCATGAACGCCTAAACTAGGTTCGACCCGTCACGGTTGGCATCCACCCAACCGAACACTGCCTTGAGCACAGGGTCAAGGGAACGCCCCTTTTGAGACAACCCGTATTCCACTCTAGCGGGTACTTCTGGAAAGACTTCCCTATTGACAAGGCCTTGTTCCACCAAATCATCGAGACGGCGACTCAAGGTGGTGGCGGTGATGCCAAGTTCACGCTTGAGGTGATTGAACCGNNCAGGCTGGTCTGCGTTGCAGAAAAAGTGCAGCATATCCAGAACATGTGATTTCCCAAGGAGGTCGANGAAGGCTCGACCCTCGGGCANGAGACANGTTGGCTTCTCTTGAACGGGTGGTTGCATACCACGACCAACTTGCTGAAGTATATCAAGAACATAGTCTCAGCGACGAAACCAAAGTTTCGTCCGCGCAACTTTTTGCTCTTAATAGCGGGACATGTTGCGATGAACAAGGAGGAAACAAACCATGGGAAAATGTGGATGTGGACGCTCGCCGACGGGCATGTGCAAAGGATGGCACGGCCTCAGCGACGAGGAATACGAAAAGAAATTGAAAGAATATAAAGGCGAAAACACGGAGGCGTAAGCATGTCACGAAATTGGAACCACACCTGGAGGTACATCCATCTCACGTTGGGGATCGTGCTCGTGATCTATCACGCTCGAATTGCTTGGTATCACAACGGTTTCGTTGATTCCGTATGGTCTGCTGGGGTGGACAAATTCATCTCAACCATCTTCATCTTCTTCGTGATGTGGAGCGGGCTGGCCAAATGGCCGATCTACCCGTGGTACAAAAAACGGCAAAACCGCAAGAAGCGAGAAGCCAAAGCCGAGGTTGCAAATTGATGTATGTCAAATCAATGTACCAAAAATCACCTAAAAGGTAACAGAAAGCAACGGGTATGTGGACTGACGAACAACTGCTCGAACAAGGGTGGACCCAACCGCAAATCGACCAGTGGCGAAGTGAGCAACAACCACCAGTAGCCGACATTCCCGCCGTCCAAGAACCGGCCATGCCACTTCCCACTTCCGAACCCACAACCGCAGTTGCCACACCCGAGCCCTCCATCCCCATTGCCGAAACAAAGCCCGGTTCGCTCTCCGGGATTTCTACGGGCATCTCATCGGAGAAAACGCAACTCATTCTCATCGTCATCATGCTGGTGGTCGCCCCGCTCTCGCTCTATTCCTCGCTCTTCGCTGAAGGACCGACNGGCCCTCNAGGCGAAGAGGGCGTGGCAGGAGAAAACGGAACGGCCGGCTCAAGTTTCCATCTCGTTTTGAGTGGCGAAGAGTTGCCGACCTGCGACCAGACCATCAACAACCAGATCTTCTTCGTGGCTGATGTTTCTGGATTTGAGGTCTGCCAGAACAACGTCTGGACCACCGTCGACTTGACGGGCGCAGAAGGACAAGCTGGCACCGACGGGCAAGACGGCGTCAACGGCACAGACGGGCAGGACGGGACGAACGGTACGGACGGTCAAAGCGGCACCGATGGTGCAGATGGGCAGGACGGGACGAACGGTGTTGACGGCCAAAACGGGCTGACTTCCCTCATCGTTTCGTCCGTGGAGCCAAGCGGTGCAAATTGCCCAAATGGCGGAACACGCGTGGAAACTGGCGTGGACGATGATGGAAACGGCCTGTTGAGCCTCGACGAAGTCGATGACCTCCTGTTTGTCTGCAACGGCGAAAACGGTACGGACGGAACCGACGGGGTAGACGGTGCAGATGGTGCAGACGGAGTGGACGGGACCAATGGAAGTTCAACCACCACCACGATGGTCGCACGTCTTTCCATCGCGCCGGCATATCTTGGATGCAATGGAACTGGGCAGTTGCTTCAGCAGGGACTCGACGACGGTTCAGGCGGTGGCATTCCTCAAAACGGGATTCTTGAATCTGGAGAAATCATGATCAGTTCGCTCATCTGCACCACCTTCGCTGTTGAGCAGGTCGAGGACATCAATCCCGGCGCTTTCGGGAGCAATCCTACGAATTTCTGCACCCTCAACTCGACATTGTATTTCACGGCCAACAATGGCACAACGAATGGAATTTGGTCAATGGATGTGAACGGAAACATCTCCCTGGAGTACAGTGGTACTGCTCTTGGCATGCGCACCATTGGGAACCAGTTGATGTTCCTCGGCCAACACCCAGTGACGTTGGATGTTGAACCGCATGTGTTCGAACCATCCAACCAAACAGGTTGGCAAATCGCAGATATCTTCCCCGGTGGTTCAGGGAGTTTTGCTGGAGAGTTTACATTGATTGGAACAACGGTGTATTTCTCAGCACGCGATAGTGCTGGTTCAACTGGAATAGGGTTGTACGACCTTTGGGCCTATGACACCGTGAGTTTCAGTGTTTGGAAGGTCGAACCGGACATTCAGCCGACGAGTTTGGTTGCAGTTAATTCCGACCTCTATTTCTCTGCGGGCCCAAACGCTGGGAACGTTGAGTTGTGGAAACATGAGACCGCCACCAACACCACCTTCATGGTCAAGGACATCAACCCTGGACAACTCTCTTCCTCACCACAGGACCTTGTGGTCATGGGAACAACCATCTACATGGCCGCCAATGCAGGCACGACCTACGGAACTGAACTGTATGCATACGAGACAACGAACAACTCGACATGGCTGGCAGCAGACATCCGACCCGGTTTTGCAGGAAGTGGAGCTTCGGAGTTGGTCGTATCAGGATCACGAGTTTACCTTTTGGCAACATCAGGACAACATTTCGAAATGTGGGCTTATGAAGCCACCAACTCATCATACTGGGAGGTCACCGATATACAATCAACATCTGGAACGGGTGGACCAAACGAGCTCACTGTTCGTGGAAACACCGTCTTTTTCTCAGCGAATGATGGGACGACCGGTGAAGAATTGTGGGCATACAATTCAATCAATGAAACCACATGGCAAGTCATCGATTTGAATCCTGGTTCGGGAGGCAACATCTACAAAATTCATGTTCATGAGACCAATGTTTACTTCTCAGCGGATGACGGTACAGATGGCATCGAATTGTGGCGGCTTCTTTTCTCAAGAACAGTCACCTTTGTCTGAGCAAACCCAACCGTCATTCTGATGCTTGCGCATGCTCGTTTGCCAGTGCAATCACCTTTTCGTCAAGCGTTGAAATCGCTACTTCGTTGACATCAACGCCCAACGGTTCGTTTCGGCCAGCAAGCAACACCACGTGAACGGTCATCTTTCGGTGGCTCAACGCGTGTTTCACCGTGCCACAATGAACGTGGTCGCTGTCCGGAACCGCTACCCCGTCACGGTAAATCGGTCCCCAAAGGCCCGCAAACAAGCCGTTCATGGGCCGTTGCGTCAAGACCAGCGTTCCATCCTGAGCCAGTTCCACCCAAGCGGTGAGCACGACCTCCTTCACCCGTTGGCGCTTTGGAAGCGGATAGGCTTCGGGCTCATCCTTTCCTGCACATCCTCTGCTGATCGGGCAGACTTCGCACTTGACCCGCTTCGGCGTGCACACCGTGGCACCCAATTCCATCAGCGCTTGATTCCAATCACCCGCCCGTTCACCGACCAACACACCATTGGCCCATGCTTGGACAGCCGATGCAGACGGCTCAAGTTGCGCCGTGGTGCGCGCCATCACGCGACGAATGTTGCCGTCCACGCAAGCCACGGGCTGACCGAACGCAATGCTCGCCACCGCAGCAGCGGTGTAGGGTCCGATGCCCGGTAACGACAGCAGTTCATCGTAAGTTGAAGGCAATTCACCATCGAAGCCACCTTCATGCGAGGGAAGCATCACCCGTTGACTCAACGCATGAAGTCGCCTCGCTCGGCTGTAATAACCAGCACCTTCCCACGCCTTCAACACAGCATCAACCGGCGCCTTCGCCATGGACACCACCGTTGGAAACGCCTCGACCATTCGCGTCCAATAGACGAGGCCACGACTGACCTGCGTTTGTTGAAGCAAGATTTCACTCAACAGAATGTGCCAAGGGTTGCGTGTGTGACGCCACGGCAAGTCTCGCTGATGCTGGTCGTACCAGTTCAACAGTGCATGTTGGTCTTCGCTGGAAAGCACGCTTCGACCTCAGGCCTCAGCGGGTTCAGGTGCAGGTTCTGCAGAGGCTTTGGCCGCCTCGATCTTGGCATCGTTCGCCTTGATCTGCTCCCAAACGAGTTCGGCCACGTCCTTGACTTCCATCTCCGAACCGATGGCACTCAAGCCGTCGGTCACCATGGTTGAACAGAACGGACAACCCACCGCAACAGTTTGTGCGCCCGTTGCGGCGAGTTCTTTCGAACGAATGATGTTGACACGGTCGTGGCCTTCGTCAACGTGCTCTTCCATCCACATTTGGGCTCCGCCTGCGCCGCAACAGAAAGAATCCCTTCCATGGCGCTCGGCCTCGACGTCAACGCCACCGATGGCGTCACGTGGGGCGTCAAGTTCCCCACCGATGCGGCCCAAGTAACACGGGTCGTGGTAGGTCACCGTGCCGTCATGCTTGGGTTCGGGCAATTTGCCTTCTTTCTGGAGGTGGTTGATGAGTTGCGAGTGATGCATGACTTCGATGTCTTCGCCACCGTAGTCCTTGTACTCCTTGCCAAGCGTGTGGAAACAGTGTGGGCAAGAAGCAACGACCTTCTTCACGCCGATCTCCTCAAAGGTTGACAAGTTCGTCTCCGCGAGCATTTGGAAGAGGTATTCGTTGCCTGCTCGTCGAGCAGCATCGCCGCTGCAGCCTTCTTGCATCCCCAAGATGCCAACATCAAGTCCGGCTTCTTTCATGATGCTGATGGTGTCACGAGCCACCTTCTTGTTGCGCTCGTCGAACGATGCTGCACAGCCTGCGAAGTAGATGTATTCAGCCGGCTCTGCGACCTTGACGTCCAATCCTTCAGCCCAATCGCCCCGCTCGTGAGAGGGCAGACCGTAGGGGTTGGAATCCGATTCGAGGTTCTCGATGGTGGCCATCAGCGGCATGACCGTTTCTTCGACGCTCTCGTCAAACTCCATGCGCTCCATCATCAAGTGGCGGCGAGCGTCGGTGAGTTTCGGCACGTGGTCGATGTAGATCGGGCAGGCTTCAACGCAGGCATGGCAGGTGGTGCACGCCCAAATGGCGTCTTCACCGAAGCGGGCGATGATGTCCTCTTCGGGCGTTTCACCTGCCAGCAGGGTGGAAGCGTTGTCGTTGGCATAGTGGCGCACGTCGTGGATGATTTGCATCGGATTGAGGGCTTTTCCACTGGCATAGGCCGGACAGACGTCTTGACAGCGGGCACACGAGGTGCATGCCCAGCCGTCGATGAGGTCACGCCAACTGAAGTCCGTGTAATTCACGGCACCAAAGGATTCGATGTCCAGTTCATCGAGCAGCACCGCCTTACCGTCCTCGCCACGTGCCAGAGGCTCCATGGTCGCCATGGGCCGTAGGTCGTGGAAGAAGACGTTTGGAAAGGCCATCACCAAGTGCATGTGCTTGGAAAGTGGAATCAAGAAAAGGAAGACACAGATGGCGAGCATGTGGGCCCAATAGGCCGCAATGACCATGGTCGTGGATGGAACGAGGGTGGAGGCAACCCAAGCGCCGACGGGCTCCCAGGTCGAGGAAACGGTGGACTCACCGGCCTCGACCACGAACGATGTCGTCGTGATGGTCATGATGAGCAACAAGATGACGTTGCCTTCGAGTTGGGACTTGCCCTTGAGTTTCTCAGGGGTGAACACAACACGACGAACCAGGACCAAGACGCAACCGACAAAGGCGATGATGTAGCCGATTTCAACCATCAAATTCCATGGCCCTCGCACGACTTCTGGCAGCACCTTTTGCGAAAATTGGTTGCCGCTGGCGAGATCAAACATGTCGGTGGAGAGCATGAGGAAACCCCAGAACATGAGGACGTGAATGCCACCGGCAACACGGTCTTTGAGCACCTTCTTTTGTCCGAGCCAACCCGTGAGCACCTCGGAAATCCGAGCACCCCAATTGTCGAATCGGTTCTCTGGCTTGCCTTTGAGAACAAGGCGTGAGGCCTTCACGACCTGATAGAGAAAGAAGCCGCCCGAGACGCCGAACAAGACCAACAAAAGAACCCAACCGGGGAGCGGCCCATAATCCAAAAACAGGGGGTGTTCCATACTGTTCACCGCCCAAGACATGCTCGGGCAGTTCCACGAGAGCGAAGCGCACTTTGAAACCACCGTCAAAAAACGACGAGAAAAATCATCTTCAACACGATGAAGCCATGTCCGAACACGACGCTCATTTCCTTTGTTCCGCACCCCATAATTCAATAAAACGAGCCTCGTATGGAAAACCATGACTCGAAGGATTGTCATTGGAATTACATTGCTCATGATTCTCAGCACGCTTCCCAACCTCACAGACGAATTGAACACGGTCGAGGAGGCGACCATGGAAACCTCAGCAAGAGACTCGTGGGCCGATGGTGAATTTATCAACGAATTTCCCGAAGGGTGTGGCTTGGACGATGACGATACGGAAATTTGCGTCAATACTGGTGTCGACTTCGTCGTGAATTCAACCGGTGTGACCCATGCATTTTATGTTCTTTACACCTATGACCCTGCTGGTTTTACTGCATCATCTACAGCTTATTGGGCGAACAATTTTGGCGGCACCTGGCAGGAAACGGCTCTTCAACCGCTTTGGATGGATTTGGCAACTGACGCTGAAAAAATCTCGGCAACGATTTCATCAAACGATACCATCTATGTCATGATCGGTGGATGGGCCGAATATTCGTTGTTTGAGATCAACTCCACCATGTTTGCAAACGGCCAGGGTGGATGGTATGCCGAAACGTTGTGGCAGACACCCAACGAAGGCCACATCAGCCTCTACAGCATCGACCTCTATCTCACGAATGAGGAGGAGTTGATGTTCGTCAGTGTGCCCGACCGCAACCATCCGAGCTATCCTGGCGGTTGCTGCATTGGCATGTTTACCTCGATACAGGAATTGAGCAGCCATTGGGAGCTCAACAAAGAATTCGGCTCAAGCATGGACACCGAAGTGAACCACACCGCCCTCAACCTCGATTACAAAACGCTGATGAGCGCTGGAAAGTCGCATGTTTGCGCTGTCCAATCGGGCAACGATTCGTTCAAGAACGGTCTGCTTTGTTGGGGCGACAATTCCAAAGGGCAATTGGGCGTTGGAACCTACCTCTCCACAACCGGAGACGCAACCAGTCTGTTGGGTTATGAAGTGGAGATTCCGTCAACCTACCCGGGCTATTCGACCATGTTCTTCACCGCAGTATCCGCTGGCGAACAGCACACCTGCGCCATCACCAACACGGGCGACGTGTTTTGCTGGGGAGATGGAGCCTCCGGGCAACTCGGGAACGGCGACTACGTTGACAGCGATGAGCCGTTCCTCGTACCGCTTCCCTCCTCCCTCAAGGCCGTCAGTATTGCCGCATCAAAGGAGGGGTCGTGTGCCGTCATGAACGACGCTTCCGTGTACTGCTGGGGAAGTACCACCAGCAACGGACAAGTTGCAAGTGCCAATGCAGCCCCTTTCACACCAAATCTTATCCCGAATTTTGAAGCGCTTCGCGTCGTTGGCAGCTGGGCCTCCGAGGACTTTTGTGCCATCCACGCTGATTTCTCGTTTTCCTGTTGGGGTGCCAACACCGGTGGCAAGTTTAACAGCGATGCATTGGCGAAAGAAACCCCTGTGCTCATGGAAGCTGGTCTCGAAATCGCGGACCTTTCAATCGGGTATGATTTCATGTGCTATACCGAGAAATTACCAAACTCCAAGTGGGAAACAGTCTGTCAAGGCGATGGCCAATATGGCCAACTTGGAAGTGAAGACCGGCCCACAACATGGTCGTCGGTGACGCACGATACTGCAGCAAGCGATCCTGCCGAGCCCGCACGCATCTATTCAGGATTCATGGACAGTTGTGTCACCAATCATCCAGAAGAGGGCATGATGGACCAGCACGATGCGGTGTGTTGGGGACCCAATCCCGTGAAGAACCATGGGCACTCGGAATCAACCGATGGACGCGATGTCAGCACAGGGACAGAAGCCAAGTCAATCTACCACGCCAGCTCCGAGTGGGATGTTCAGAACGGCATCACCACCATTGCGATGGGAGAGGANATCACCTGTTTCATGTTCAGCAACAGTTCCGTCGGTTGTTCTGGCTACCTCTGGGAAGGTTCGAACCAAATCAACGGAATCTCCGTGGTGACGCAGCTCAACGACCCGACCGACACAACTTCAGCACGTCCTGCATCGCTTGGACCTTACACCCGCACGCCGTATTATCCCTCCTTTGACATCGACCATATCCTTTACGAATCGTCGGATAATTACGAGTATTCTACTCCCGGTGACTACCCTGCACTGCGGTACTCCAGCAGTTATTCCGAGGATGCCGACCTCCTCGTCGTTGGCGCGACTTGGTACGGTTCGCTGCCGGACAGTGAGGGTTCGACGATGCTCACATCAACGGGAATGGTCCACAAGGTGTTTGATGATGACTTTGCGTGCTGGATTGGAGGCACCCCGAGCGCTGGCGTGCACGATATTCGAAATGGACAATACGAATCTGTCTTCCATGCTGTTGGCTACCTGCTTTACGAAATCGTGGACGACCCCTGCTACAATGAATTTGATTCTGCGAACTCCGTCCTTGAACTCCAACTTACCGCCGATAGCGAAACCGTCAACTGGANGCACGTTTCCTACGCCNTNGATTCGAACGGTGACTTGCACNTCCTTTATGGNGNGGAGACAGGNAGTGACTACCAATCAACCCTGCACTACAAGAAATTCCTGAGCGATGCCCTNTACAATCCCCATGATTACGGNACCACNCCCAACAGTGGGGTAAGCATTGCAGGCAGTGCCGTGATCGATGTGGAGCTGACAGGCTTTGTTGGAGATGTTTCCCTTGAGGGAGACAACAACCTGCAACTCATCAACGATGAGGTCTACATCGTTGGTGCCTTTGATGATGGTATCAAATTCTTCACCACCGATGACGGGACAACCACCATTGAAGACGATGACGGGGACGGTGTTGCGAACGATGTTGACCTCTGCCCCAACACGCCATCGGGTGCGTCGGTCGACCAGAACGGATGTTCCTTTGGGCAGTCGGCGGATGAGGACAACGATGGCGTGGATAACTTACTCGACAATTGTCCGAACACACCGTCGGGTGAAACGGTTGACACGTACGGATGCTCGGATTCGCAGAAAGACGATGACGGCGATGGTGTCACCAACGACCTCGACCTGTGCCCCTCAACACCAAGCGGGGAAACGGTATCGGCCAATGGTTGTTCGACCAGTCAGGTTGACGGGGACGGCGACGGCATCGTTGATTCATCTGATTTGTGTCCAAACACACCGCAGGACTGGATTTGGCTTGACCTTCAGGGCTGCTCTTGGTCCGAATCGGATACCGACGGCGACGGTGTCGCCAACGGTGTTGATCAGTGTCCGGAGACGGTAGCAAACGCTGCGGTCAACACGGATGGATGCAGTGCTTCTCAAAGCGACAGCGACGATGATGGCATCAGCGATGCTGACGACCTTTGCCCGAACACGCCTCAGGGATGGCTCTACATCTCGCCGGATGGATGTTCAGAAGCACAACTGGATTCAGACGGCGACGGCGTGTCCGATTTGTTTGACCAGTGTCCGAACACACCTGCAAACGCCGTCGTTGGGGCTGATGGATGCAATGCGCCTCCAGTGTGTGAATTGTTCATCAACGAATCGGGCGGGACGAATGCGATCAGTCAATCTGTTTTCGACCTCTCAAGCGACCAGACGGAAAGCGATGTGACGCTTCCCATCGGTGATTATTTGTTCACGGTGAATTGTGTCGACCCTGAANGCCAAACCATCGATATGACCGTCACCATTGGCACAAATTCCCCGCAGACATTCACAGGGAACCCGTTGACGACGGGACCGATTCTCGTTCCTGTTGTTGACGGAGGTGTCATCGAGAGAACCATCAGTTATGCTTGGGACGACGGTAGCCAATCCGGCACCAACAGTGTTGTCATCACGATTTCAGAGGACGCGAACGTGAACCAGCCTGGTTTCACCTCCATCCTTGCGATCATGAGCATCATCATCGCGACAGCCTTCGTCTCAATGCGCTATGAGCGTGAACAAGATTAGGTGGAACTCGGCCTACAACCGCTTCTGCGTGGCAAGAAATATGAATGCCGGCGCATGCTACCGGTCATGGGCACCGATGAACGCACAGCGGTTGCGAGTGCCCCCGGAAAATGCATTCTCTTCGGAGAACATGCGGTGGTTTACGGTGAGCCCGCCGTCGCAGTTGCGTTGGAACAACGCCTTTCTGTACGCATGTCCCCTTCGAAATCATGGAGCGTCAACGGGAGTGAACTGAGTCCAAAACGACATCCGCATGTTCACCACATGGTCAACGAGTTGTGGAATGGCGTCGATGATGCAACGCCACTTTCGATTCACGTTTCGGGAGATATCCCACGCGCTTCTGGCCTTGGCTCAAGTGCGGCACTCAGTGTTGCCGTTTGCACAGCCCTCGATGCGAGCAGAACATCACCTGACCACCGCATGGANGCTCAAGCGATCAGCCGCATGGCTCATNATGCCGAAGCAAACGCCCAGTCGGGGCGGGCGTCACCGATGGACACCTCAACCAGCGCTCTTGGAGGTGTGGTCGTGTTGTCCAACCAAAAGGAAGACGGATGTGAATGGGCCTTCACCAGCGAACTCGAAACGCCCGAAGGAAAACGAACATGGGAGATCCACACGCTCGACACACCCGAAGATGAGGTGTTTCTGGTGTTGGGGAACACGGGCGTTCATGCTCCTACCTCACGCCAAGTTGCGCTCGTTGCAGCCGCCCTTGAGGCAAACCCAGAACGGATCAACGAAATTCACGCCATCGGAAGNGTNTCCAGGCGCGGGTTGAANGCGTTGCTCGAAGGAAATTACGAGGCGGTGGGTCATGCGATGAGTGAAAACCACCTCATCCTCCGAAATCTTGGTGTCTCCTCCGAGGAATTGGAATCGCTCATCAGCGCTGCTTTGCCGACATCCTTGGGCGCAAAAATGACGGGGGCAGGAGGCGGGGGGTGCATGGTTGCATTGACGCGTCGTCCCAAAGAAACGCGTGAAGCCATTGAACTGGCTGGTGGTCGTTGCCTCACATCACGGCTCGGGAACCGAGGNGCAATGCTCGACATCGGCCCAGAGGCTCCTTTCTGGACCGAACAGCACTGATGTTCGGCTGGCAATGTCGGCACAATGCCGAAATTCCTTTTATATACTAAAGCGGATTCGGGCTTTATATGACCACCGATGAAGAACGCCTAACTGTTGTGAACGTTGTTGCCAGCACCCGTGTTGCAGAAGAACTTGACCTTCCCGATATCGCCATTCAACTCAACTGTGAGTACGAACCCGAGCAATTCCCTGGTGTTGTTTACCGTGTTCAAGAACCAAAACTCGCCATCTTGATGTTCCGCTCTGGCCGTGCTGTGTGCACCGGTGGAAAGGACGAAGACAACATCCACACCGGTATTGACCGCATGATCAAGGATTTGCGTGCTGCTGGCATCGAAACTTGGGACCTCAAGGACGTCACCATCGAAGTTCAAAACATGGTGGCAACCTATGCGCTTCATTACCCCGAAGACTACGATGGTGTTGACAAGTTCACTGGTGAGCCACAGGCAGGTGTCCCACGTAAGCTCAACCTCAACCATTTGACCTTCCACTTGCCCTTTGACAAAGTGGAGTACGAGCCCGAGCAGTTCCCTGGTCTCATTTACCGACTCGATGACCCCAAGGTCGTCTGTCTCATCTTTGGTTCCGGCAAGATGGTCATCACCGGCGCCCGACACAAGGACGAAATTCTTGAAGCCGTGGAAATCATCAAGGACGAACTTGCTGATTTGCTTTGAGTTCCGCTTTCGCACAACGCTGAGCAGAAGTCTTGATGTCCCCCACGGGGCTTGCATCAATCATGGGAGAGGGCTTCATGCACCGTACGGTTCCGTTCGGGCTTGTCCTGTTGCTTCTCTTCACGCTCGCTCCACTCAACCACGCCGTGCTTGAAGACGAACCCGTGATTCAACGCAACCCGGGCCATGACCCCGGTGTTTCCGATGTCCCAGTTTGGCGCATCGGTGACCGTTGGATTTACTCCGGGACCTTTGACCCCACCATCTTGGTCACCGATACGGGGGTCGATGCAACGGTCGGAGAGATACAAGGCGACACCACCTCAGAGGTAACGGGCATTTCGATGCAAAACGTCGATAACATGTCTGTGCTCGCCTACACGCTGAGAACCTCGGCCAATTTTGACAAATCCGGCGTCTCCTTGGAAGGATACAGCGGGAACGTCTACATTCAATTCACACAAACGGAGTACCTCCGCGTCAGTGACCTTGCACCCATACGCAGCGAACTTGACATGTACATCCGATTCGTTCCCAGCGGCATTTCCTTCCTTGAGCAGATCCTCGGTGACATCACCATCACCACCACCTATTCTCCGGTGAACGAAAATTACGACTTCCCCATACGCATGGATGAGCGCTGGACCACGACAACCACCTCGTCCTCCCAATGGTCAGGACAAAGCGATTACATCACGCCGTTTCCTCCACCTGAAACCGACACGAACACCACCACTTGGGTCGTCACCAACGTCGGAAAACCACAGAACTCCAGATACCAAACCATCGATTACGGAGGATGCAACGGATCCTACGAGATGACATCGTTCAACAGCGACGGAATTTCCGAAGGATACCGCTGGTATTGTCCCGAAGTACGAAACTACGCTTGGTTGCACACCAACGACGATATTGGTTTGACCATCGATTTCAAACTGAAGCGATACGACCCTGTTGGGGCCAGCGGCGTGGAACCCTACACCAACCCTGGTACACGTTCGGATTGCCTTGTTGTCACGCCCGAACGCAGCATCACTGCGCTCAACACCCCGATGGGTGTATGGGTCAACGCATCCTCCTCGTGCTTCTCAAATCCCGCAGGTGTTGCGCTTGAACTTCATCACGAGCACGAAGGCATCGTGGAGAGCCTCACGACTGCGGCCAACGGCAGTGCGTGGACGACCATCGACATCGGTGATGCGTTGGATTCATCGGCGACTCAACTCGATTATGCAAGTCACGGATTGGTTGCGAAAGCAGGCAATAGGGTTGGTGCGGCCACGGTCACTCTCGACCAGTACCTCGTCGGCTTGGATGTCTTTGCGGACGAAGAGGCCACGGTCATCATGCGGTCCCGCTGTATCGGAGACGTTTGCACGGTGAGTCAGCTCAACGCCCTCTCAGGCTACAACGTGTTGCCTGGCGACACCCTCGACATCGAAGTAGCGTTCAAGAACCGAGGCATCACGACCACGGTTGCAACCGACGCCCGTGTCACCCTTCCCGACGGCAACGTCAGCACACTTCAACTCCCTTCCCTAGCAACGTATCAGGCGCACAAGGTGCAAGAGAATTGGATGGTTCCCCTGAACGCTTCCATCGGCACCCTCCAATTGCTTTGGGAAGCCGATTTGAGCCGCCTCAACAGCGCAGATGCGAACTTCCAAAACAACCTTGGCAGCATCGACCTCTTTGTGGGAAGTTTGCCCACACCCGTTGCTCTCGAGCCCACTGGCATGACCCAAGAGACCATCTTCATCAACGCAAGCGGTAGCTTTGACGAAGACGGTGGGGACGTTTCGTGCGAGTTCTATGTGCCCTTTGATGACGGGACCAGAACATGGGACTACGAACGTATTGTGTCGCCATCGTGCTTGCTGAACTACACGTGGATCGACGATGGAATTTATCCTGTTCAAATCACGGTGGAAGACGAGGAACGTGACGAGACGGTGATGATCTTGAACGTCACAGTGGAAAACCGAGCACCAAAAATTGAGGTCCGAAGCCAACGTACGGAAGCCAAGGTGGAATACCCCATCACGCTTTACGCCTATGCCAACGATTCGGATTCGGAGAAGGTATGGCCAGGTGCGGTTGACATTTACTGGCCAGGAGCCAATTGTCAGGAAGGCTACTACACGAGAACATGCACCACCACCGCCATCACCGAAGGATGGAAAACGTTCACTGCCGTTGGAACGGATGACGATAACAGCGTTGCGACGGCGACCATCGACATCAAATTCACCAACATACAGCCTCACAGCATCAACGTTCAGATGGTGGACCAAGATGGGCCCATCACCATGGATGCACAAAACACCTGGCATGTGTCGGAAGACCAAACGGTCCTCGTCAAAGGCCAAGCGCAAGATTCAGTGGACGACATCGAAGACCTCACCCACACATGGTGGCCGGACGACGCCCAACCGTCCCTCATCCGTGTCTTTGACGGTCGCATCTCGGAGTTTGATATGGTGTGGTACGAGGCTGGCCTCCACAAGATGCGATTGGAAGTCACCGATACCGAAGGTGCATCAAGCGGCGTGGAAGAGCGTTGGGTCAACGTTCGAAATGTACCGCCCGTGATCGACCCCATCGCTTCGGTGCTGCCCGTTGCCGAGGGACAGAGCATCTCGCTGACCGGCTCCTCAACGGACACGCCTTCCGATGCCGATTCCTTGGTGAAGTGCTGGGACATTGACCCGAGCATGGACTCCGATGACTTTGGCAGCGCCGACGATGATTGCGATGTATTCGGCGACAACCTCACCGTCTCGTGGAACCGAAGCGGGACACACAAACTGGTTTACCACGTGACCGACAACGACGGTGCACACACCAGCGAAGTGGTCGAAGTGCAGGTGCTCAACACGCCGCCCATCGTTCGAACCGGGGTGTTTTCGTGCGTGGCCTACAAAGCGTGTTTGTTGGACGCCAGCGCAACCCTCGACGCCTTGAACGATGTTGATGACTTGACCGTCGTGTGGGACATCGATGTCAACGTTGACAGTAACGAAGACGGCATCCCAGACAACGATGCTGACCTCATCGGAAAGTCGGTCACCCATACATTCAGGCAAGACGGTGTTCAATCCGTGAAGGTCATGGCATGGGATGAAGACCCTGAACGGCCGGGTACGAAAGTGGTCTCCTTTGCCGTTCTGCCAGCCGAACGAACCCCCCTCGAAGAAGTCAGTGCAGCACTGATTGGAGAAGAAGCCAACGTCTTCGCTCAGCTTGGTCTGCTCGCCGGTTTGTTGCTCCTCCTGCTGTTGTTCACGCGACGGAAATCAAAGCCCGAGGAAGACAGCGTATGGGACGAGGTGACGGGCGCTCTTTCCGTGGAATCCTTCGCCGATCGTGAAGCAAAATTGGAGCAGAAACGGCCCGAGGGGCCACCGCCCGATTACCTCTTCCAGCAGGCCCTGCAACAAGTTCCTGAAACCGCCTCGAGAGGGCCCCCGCTTCCCGAACATGGGCTCCCCGAAGGGTGGACCATGGAACAGTGGGAACACTACGGCCAACAGTGGCTTGATTCTCAAGGATGATTCCGTGCAAAAAGGACATTCTCTTTTGTATCAGAACCACTACCTACAACCATGTTGGGACGTGCCAGTCAAGCCGCTTTCCTCGTCGCCCTTTTCCTTACCTCATTGGGCATGGGTGTTGTAGAATCGTCGATTCGGCTTGATGAAACGCCTCCTCAACAACGTTCTCAGGGAGGGAACGGTGTCGTGGATGTACCCAATTGGAGGGTTGGCGATGAATGGACCTATGAAACACGGTTTGATGTCGCCCAGCTCCTTGCGCAAGCCAATGTTTCAGCAAGTTTAAACACGCTCACGGGGGATACGGATTACGAAATTGAAGACATCTTCTACACCAGTGTTGATGGGATTCAAACATTAGCGTACAAGATGAAAATTGATGGAGAATTCTCTTCTGGAAACAGTGGAGCCACGCTTGAAGGGGTGAGCGGGAGGCTCACCATTGATTACACGGGTGAAGACATTATTCGTGCTCGAGACCTTGCTGTCATCAATTCTGAGTTTGAACTTGATGTCGACTTTGCACCGTTCAATCTAGGGATCTTCTCACAAAAGCTTGCGACAATTTCATTCGACACCTACTACGACCCTCCGAAAGAAAAGTACGATTTCCCAATACGAACAGGGGACCAATGGTACATGCCCTTCATGTCTGGAACCAGCGTGAGTGGAACCTCGGATTATTTCGACCCGAGTGAATTTGACACCAACGGCGCTGAAAACAATTCGTGGCAAGTTACTGCAGACGGCATTCCTACCGAGGATGGTGTCAACATCAAGTACGGAGGTTGCGACGATTCATACAAGATCAACGAGTGGAACGCGACGGGTGTAAGTGCAGGATTCAACTGGTACTGTCCAGCGGTTCGATTTAATTCGTGGATTCGAATCTCAAATTCGGCTGGATTTACCATCGATTGGCTCTTGAAGACCTACAACCCAGCGGACTCCAACAGCGTCATCCCTGACTCGTCACCTGGTGGACGCAACACCCAAATTCACGTGAGCACCGCTGCTACGGCGACCTTACCAGATGCCATTGAACAGATTTCAATCGAATACAGCGTTGCAGGGAACCCGGCCATTCCCATCAAGAACACCAACCTCCAACTCCGTTACGAAATTGCAGGTACCATCATCAACCCAACCACGGACAACAACGGTCAGGCCCAAGCCTCGCTCAACGTCTCCGACGAAGTTGACGACACACCGGCGAGCGATGACCACACCAGCAACGGGGTCGTGGTCTATGACCCTGTAGCCGATATTATTGGCGCTACAACCGTCGTGCAAGACCTGAGCGTGGTGGGCATTGACCTCCTCGCACAAGCAAGCTCGGTCATTGTGGAGCGAACCCGAGGCGGCGACACCTCCACGTTGGGCGCCTCCATTGGTTACAACGCCCTGCCGGGTGATGTCCTCACTTTCTCATTGCCCGCTCAAAATCGAGGTGTGCTCACCGCCCCATCCACGTACATGGAAATTGAAACGCCGGATGGCGTGGTCTCGAGAAGCCCACTCCCGTCCATTGCTCCGTACGCAGAGGAGCGTGTGGAGGTGGAGTGGTCGGTGCCAGCCGACATGGTGATTGGAACGGCACAACTCACGTTCACGGTCGACCCTGACGAAAACGTCACGGCCGACGCCAACCGAAGCAACAACGACGCTTCGCTCTCCATCTTCATCGGTCGTGTGCCCACTGCCGACTTGGTGGTCGACCAAGGGAAATACACCTTTGAGAACGTCACCCTCAACGCCACGCAGAGTTTTGACATCGACGGTGGCGACGTTGATTGTCGCTTTGAAATCGAGTCAAGGGTTGGCCTCATTGATGTGATTGAAGCGCCCGATTGTTGGACACAGTGGAACTGGTCCAACAGCGGCGTATGGAGTGTGAAGGTTCTCGTGGTCGATGAAGAATTGGACACCGACGAAATGGTGGTCAATGTGGAGGTGATGAATCGAGCACCGATCTTTGAGATCAGTTACCCCGAATCCGTGAACGTGGAGTCTCCCGTCACCATTGAAGTGTTCAACATGAGCGATGTTGACAGCGTAGCTCCAGTGGGTCAAATCGTGAAGGTCTACTGGCCGGAATGGACGGACTGCGACATCATCAACGACAGCCCTTCGAACCCTGACAAGACCTGCACGTTCACGCCAACCGAAGAAGGCATGATCTCCGTTACCGTCGAAGGACGGGACGACGATGGCGAATCCACCAACATCACCGCAGAAATACTGGTGCTCAACATCGCTCCCACAATTTCACCTCCTACACTGGTCAAAGGTGGCGAGGAAGTTTTGCCGGACGAGAACGGAACATGGCACCTTGACGAGGATGAAGTGGCGTTCTTGAGAGCCACCGCAAATGATTCGGCCAACGATGCAGGCACGGTCATCATTGAATGGCACCCTTCCCTTGAAGATGAAAATTGGACCGTTTCCAGCGTAGGTGTTTCTTCCTCCGAAGCCGTGTCATGGAACACATCGGGTATGCACACCGTTCAGGTGCGCGCCATTGACGCCGATGGCGCGAGTTCAGATGTTGTGCAGGGCTCCATCATGATTCACAACGTACCGCCGACCATCACCGGACTCCCTGGCAACACGCCCGTGTACGAAGATGACCTGCTCAATCTCTCCGTCACCGTGACGGACACGGCTTCGGACCAATCGAGTCTCAGCGTATGTTGGGATTTCGATGCGCAAGTCGATGTTGACGGCGACGGTGTTGGCGACAACGATTGCGAGGGCGATGGAACTGCGGCTGCACCGTCGTGGCCAAGCGAGGGCATTCGCATGATCACCGTCACGGTAACGGATGATGACGGTGCCATCGCTCAACAAATGATGAACGTCAGTGTGCTCAATCTTCCTCCAACCGCCATCATTTCCGAAATCTCGGTGCTCGATGGCTTGGTCGAAGGCGACAACCTCACCTTGAGCGGCGAAAACTCGCTGGAAACGCCCAGCGACAAGACCACCCTCGTCTACGAATGGGACAGTTCGCACCTGGACACCGATTTGGACGGCATGAAGGTTGGCGATGTGGACTTCACCGGTGCAACATGGACCGTTGAGAATCTGCCAGCAGGCACGTGGACGGTCGTGCTCACCGTGACCGATGACAACGGCTTCACCAGCAAATCCGAACTCACCATCTTGGTCGCGGAGGCGCCCGCCAGCAACATTTTCGAGAGCATCACCGATTCGGTCGGCACCACGACAGCGATGGTCATCGGTGTACTCGGCATCATCATCGTCGGCTTGGTGGTCTTCCTTCTCTTCACCCGCCGTGGTGGTACTGGTATCGACGAGGATTTCGGGAAGTACGACCAATCCGCCTTCGCCGTTCAGCCGAGCGCAGCGCCGATGATGGAAGCGCCTGTTCAAGCATCCGAACCCCTCGCTGCTGCACCAACAGTCAGCATGCCGGACATGGATGCACAACCCGTGAACACCGGACCGCCGTTGCCCGCTACGGGACTGCCTCAAGGTTGGACCATGGAACAGTGGAACTACTACGGTGAGCAATGGTTGGCTGCAAATCAACCCGCTCCAGCCCCGGTTCAACCCATAGTTTCACAAACTCAACCCACACCTGCCTCCACGGAGTTGAACTCGTTGCTCGACGATTTGGACTTCTGAGGCAAGCGTATGGCGAACTTGTGGCAATTTTTCGGCCTTCCCGACCCAGAAGGCAACGCTCCAGCACAACGGCGTGCACCTCCGGCGCCTGCAGCCGAGAGCGAACCCGTGGCCTTGACAGGGAAACCTGCAGACGAAGCCGCACCGCCCTCAACCCTCCCTGAACCAACCCTCCCTGAACCAACCCCAATGCAAGCCAATCCCGCTACGCGGCG
>PBUZ01000028.1 GCA_002728035.1 Methanobacteriota archaeon | reverse complement strand
AAGGCGTGACCATCGCCGCCGAGGTTGACCTTGCAATTTTCGTGCCGTACCTCATGCTCAACTCGGACGACGGTTTCGTTCAGAATTCAACCGTCATCGACATGAAGGCTGGTGAGTCGGTCATGTTGACGTTGCTCGCCCCGCCACGAACCGATACAGCCGTGGTCATGCTCGGAGAATATGGACGAGAGAACTGGCCCATTCGAACGATTGAGGAGTCGTGGCGTACGTGGGTTCAGCGAGACGGAAACGACCGTGCGGATAATCCNGGNATNCAACGAATTCCTGCAACGAATGGAACGCTGGACACCGTTCTTCCATCCAACAGCAGTGGCGGGCCNGTCCTCGCCGTTCGCATACCGGTCGAACGCCCAATGGCGGCCGCTTACAGCGAAGCCGAGGGTGGGCGACATTCAACGGGACTGGTTGATGGTTTGAACGTCTTCAACTACATCAGCCATATGTCGGACGAAACTGCAGACCCAACCGATGCTGCAGACGGTGCAGTGGGTTATTTGGACCGATGGGCTGGCCAAGGAAATGCGGCCTACGAAGATGCTGCGCAGTACCTCATTGGAAATCTCGAGAGTTTTGGATTGGAAGTCATCACGCAACGATTCACCTACGATTCGCTCATGACGGGGGCACAAAACCCCGAAGCGTACAACATCTGTGGATACCGGTTTGGTGAAGTTAATCCAGATAAGTGGATGGTGTTTGGCGCTCACTTTGACATCGCTCCACCGATCAACGGGGGCATGCTTGACCCACACATCTTCGGCCGCACATACGGGACTCGAGTTGGTGCGTACGATAACACCGCTGGAACGGCCATGGTGCTCACTGTAGCGGAAGCGATGGCTAATTTCAACACGCGAAACACGATGGTGTTCTGTTTGTGGTCGGGTGAAGAGGGTGGTAAGCGTGGAAGCGACTTTTGGACCGATTATTGGGTCAAAGAAGACAATCCTAATGTCGAAGTCACCAATTACGTGAACCTCGACATGGCCGGCGTCAACTGGCCTGGCGGTGGCGGAGCGCCTTGTGGAGGTAACCACGGTGGCGGTGAAGGAGGATGTGACCCTCAACCTGCAGTCGACCCCGATGGCTACCCGAAAGACGAGGAGGTCTGGCCCATGCGCGTCTACATCGGCCCGAGCCTTGACCACGATGTCNTGAATCAGCCCGGCATGGTCGGATTGGCCATGTGGATCGGTTCNGACGCCATCGGCGTCGAGGANCAAATGTCGATGTTGCTTGGCGTTGACCATCCAGCAGAAACGTGGAAGGTTGACGATTGGTTGGCAAAGGACCGGCCTGAAATTATCGTTTACGAAGACACCACGGCTCGGTCAGACCACGCCACGTTCCAAGACAATCTCGGCACGGTCACCATGGGTTTTGGTGGCTTGGTTGACGGATATTGGTGCTACCACCAAACTTGCGACACCGTNGACGAAATGATCGATTGGATGGACACCACCGGTAAGGACTACGGTGAAGAGCGAAGCGGTACAAGCAACTTGGTTGATGCGTTAGACACCATCACCTGGTGGGCGACGTATTCCTTCTTCCATCTCGATGAAAACCCTGTTCGCAATGCCTACTTGTGATTCAGCGAACCAGCCCTGAAATGGGTTCTGCGACTGTTGCCAACAACACCGCAGGAGACCAAACGCCGGTAAACATGGTGAACACAGGTATGGCGAAGATGAGGATCACAGCAAAGAAAGCTTGCTCGTTCCAGTCCTTCACNTTCAATCCATCCAGCGGTCCAAAGGGAAGCATGTTGAACAAGCCGAGCACGAGGTTTGCGCTGAGCCAATACACGCCTGCATCAACCAACATTGCCTGCCAAACCAATGCTCCATCCACAAGGTATTCCCGGCCAAACATCGAGGTGCTGGTCACGGCATCAAAGGCGCCAGACAATCCGAGGATGATACCCCAAAGGGGGATGCCNATCAAAAACAACGCAAGGTTGGTCAGCGGTCCTGCGACAGCGATATGTCCGTTTTGACGGCGTGTGACCAAACCTGCGACCATGACCGCGCCCGGGGCCATGAAGAGGAAACCAAGGAGGAAGGACAGCACGATGCCGAATTGAAGGCCTTTGGGGTCGGCTCGAAACTCTGCCCAGCATCCATTTTTCTTGGCGACCAACTTGTGTCCAATTTCATGAAACAAAAAGGCGGGCCCAATNGCGATGAACATCACGGGCATGGACAAAGCAAGCATGATCAGCCAGGCCGAAANCCCATAGAAACCAACGCCNGAGATGCCTCCGACGGCCATGAAACCAAGGGCGAGGGTGAACGCTCCCATCGCTAATCGGAGGTGTTGCTTTTCGACATCGCTAAAATGCCAAAGTTTGCCCGTGTGGTGTTTGGGTTTCGCCCAATTTTCCTGACCGAGAAATTGCATCAAGGCNCCAGTTAATGCTGAAGAAGATTCGTANTGNGTCGAAGTATCTCGCCCTGCCGTGTGGTGAACCCGNTGGATTTGAGGTGCGTCTCGCTGGCGGGAAAAGGGGTCGTTATCGACAACATCGGCTCTCGAATCCCGTCGCCCCATGTTCATGAGGAAACATCGGTCAATCTTCAATCCTCGTGTCCGAGGGTTCATGTGCAACGAAACATTGGGAGAGACGTTCTGCCATGTCCATGCCGCGAAAAGCCATGCAAGCGTTGGGCTTCCAAGCTTGTTGCCTTCGTTGTGATGCTCCAGACGATGGTGGTATGGCGCGATGCAGTGGTTGTATCCAACACCATCGCACTGTTCGGGAAACGATCGCTGCCGCCCCACCAGACGACCCGTTGTTTCAATTTGCTAAGGAACTCATGGCCATGGCGGCGGCCCCTCATCGTTACAGTCACGACGAAGTGCATGGGGCTTCGTTAATTGAACAACAACGTCTTGCCGCTGCCCTCACGGATGCTCCGCCCCCCCGCACAGAAGAAGATGTGGTGATGTTGTTTGAAGAACAACGCACCGTAGTGAAAACCAACGTGTTGCGAGAAATTGGTAACCAAAATCCCTGGAAAGACAAAGCTCCCGAAGCCAAGGAAGCGCAGGAAATGGGACANGAAGTTTGGGATATTGGGCCGGGTGAAGTTGATCAACACTACGGAGCAAGAACCGTTCCAAGCAAGCCCATTGCTTCTGTAGATCGCAGTGAACGTTCAGGAGAAGATACGGCACTGACCGATCGTGTTCATGCCGCTGCAAAAACAACTGAATTGGATGAAGATGCTGCGAAAATTTTCGAGGAATTGGATTTCAAACAACGGCAGTCAGAACGTGCAGCGTTGAAAGATGCAATGGATGANATCAAGGAAATGGTCGATGACGATTTGGAATTTTAACCCGAATTACTTTATTCCCCATTGCCGAAGTATGGGTTGAGGGTTTGGAACTGTCGTTGGAAGCAATCGATGGTGAAACGCATNAGAACNACGATTATTGGAANAGTTTTGGAATTCCTGTTGGTTGTGGATTGGGNTTATCGTTCATTTCATTTCTCATGCTGACCGTNCTCACCATCCAAGATTTGCCAATTCTTGTCCTCATTTTCNTGTCCTCTTTCTTTCATNTGGGCCACCTGGTCATCTGGCCGCTGTTGTCGATTTTTTTCATCGTGCGGGCAAGTGCATCGGGCAACACCTCTTCGAAAAATGGGGCGGTTCGGTCGTTGAAATTGTACGCCCTATGGGTGGTGATTGTCGTCACCCCAATGGCCTACGTTGCCGTTACATTCAACGGAATTGTATAGGTTGGGAGAGATCATGAGTGAGGATGAAGAAAAAAGTCCTGCAACAGCCTACCCGGCGTGGGAGCATTCACCGTTGCCGCGTGGAAAAAGAGACCGGTATTATTGGATCGGTTTGATCGGTCCAGCGTTCTTTCCACTCTTCTTTTCGTTGGTGGTGTTTTTTCAAATCGCTGACACTTTCCAAAAAATACCTGTATTNGACAGTGTTTTTGGGGGAGATGATTTGCTTATTCTTTCGATGTGCAATCTGTTCTTATCGGTTCTTGCTTGGCCTTTCATCGCATTCAACCTACCACCNCCTTACAATGAAGGAGGAAAGGCCTCNGGTGCTTGGAGTTTAACGCTCGGTTTTTTCCTTTTTATTTGGGTGATGGTGTTGTTTTCGTATATTGGCGCCTCGTAATGGCGTATGGTTGGGTGTGCACACCAATATGAATTGGTACAACTGTTTCGCCGGGCGCGATTAGAGAACCACTGTTGAGGGTTTTCGAAGATGTTGACTTTGTTCGAGCGTGTAGCTTACGCGTTGCGTACCTTTTCCTTTGGATTTCTTCCCAAGAAATTGAATGTGGCCGAGTTCGTTGATGTTGCTCACGTGCGTTCCTGCACAGGGGCACATGTCCACTCGGTCCCCAATTTGCACAATTCGAAGTTCCTTCACACTCGCTGGAAGCAAATCCATGTTGGTTCGGTCGGCGGGCATGATGGCATTGATTTCGTCACGAGTCATGACGGTATCGGTGACCTCCAAACCAGCATCAATGCGTTCATTGGCTGCCCCGATCAGATCGGCGAGCATCGCTTCATCAAAGGAAATGGGGTTGAAATCGATGCGGGAACGGTCCGCATGAATCTGGTTGCCCACCGTTCGAACACCATTGAACATCTCGTATGCTAAACCGCTGACGAGATGTTGNGCAGTATGCATTCGCATGTGCGCATAACGTGTCTCCCAATCAATGGTGCCACGAACTTCGTCGCCGACCTTCAATTGGTGGCCTTCTTCCACCGAATGATGAACATCACCACGACCTCGAACTTCGGACACGAAAAGGTCACCGTTCGGACCCGTGAGGGTTCCTGTATCCCAATGTTGTCCACCTCCAAGTGGATAGAAGAGGGTTCTGTCCAAGATGACGGTGTTTTCAGAGACATCGACCACAGTGGCATCAAACTGCCGCGCATAGGCCGCTTCAATATCCTGCAGGTACAACTTCTGCGTCATGATTCTTCGCAGTCTTTCAACGTTGAAGAGATTAACCGTTTCAAATCTGAGGTTCAAGAAGCGATGGGTTTGGCTTCTTGAAGGGCAAGTTGTTGTTTGAGTTCCCGGAAACTGATCATTTTTCCATTGACCTCATCCCAAAGCCTGAGTTTGATGGTTTTGAGGCTNTTGAAGAAACGCAACTCGGGTGCTTGTTGGAAGTAAGGGTCTGAGTGGTGACAACGTTCCAAGTTGTAATTGGGAATGAGTGGGTTGAGATGATGGATGTGGTGGTATCCAATGTTTCCAGAAAACCACTGCAAAATCCTTGGCAGATTGTAGTAACTGCTCCCTTCCATGGCAGCAGCAGTGTAGTCCCATTCGTTACCGTTGGCCCAATACGTGTCCTCGAATTGGTGTTGTACATAGAACAGCCACAATCCAAAGCCTGCTGCAACCGCCATCATGGTGAGTTGAATGGTCAACCATGGGAGGAAGCCAAAGATCATGCTCATACCAACACACCACAAAACAAGGGTCGCATTCATGATGTGAACTGAGCGCTTTTCCCTGGCCTTACCTTTTGAATTTGGAATTCGCTGAAGGATGATGAACAAGAAAAGTGGGGCGATGAGGAACAGGATGAAGGGGTTGCGAATGAAACGATAACTGAGTTTGATCCTCTTCGAAGATGAAACATATTCCTCCACGGTGAGTGTCCAAATATCGCCAATACCGCGCCTGTCCAAATCACCGTTGGTTGCGTGGTGCCTTGCATGTTCCCAGCTCCATTGACGGTACGGTGTAAAGGTAAGAACGCCGGTGATGAAGCCAACAATGCTGTTGGCTTTCTTCGATTTGAAAAACGAACCATGACCACAATCATGGAAAATGATGAACGCTCGCACGAGGAAAAGTCCGGCGAGCATGGCAAGTGGAATGCACAACCAAAAAGAGATGTCTTTCATGAAATATATTGCAATCCAGAGTGTAAGGAGTGGAACGAGGGTGTTCACGATCTGCCATACGGCTCGACCAACGTGTGGTTGTTGAAATTCTGTGATAAGGGATTTCCATTCCTTGTTTCCTCGTGTTTTCGTCGAGGGTGTCTGGGCTTTGTTGGGGGATTGTGAAGTACCCAATTTTTGTGTGTTCGCTGTTACCTGCTCCCCCATCTGCATCACCAACGCCAAAGGCGTTACACCTTTGCGAGCAAGTAGACCCTAAGAAAGTGGTGTTTCTAGCCACACCTAATTGTACGATTTACACGAAATGTTTCGCGAATGAAACAGCTCGTTGAACTGAAGCATCAAACGAGATTTCCTCAAGATTGATTGGAAGTTCAACCTCACAGGTTTCAATAAATCCAGATTGAGGTTGCCAGGTTGGTGATGTCAGCCACCAACATTCCGTTAAGCCATCACCACGCGAAAGGAGGAGATCGGCCGTNGCGCCTGTTGGAAGAGATGTGGTGGGAAGTGTTCCACCGTACCAATGTGTTGAGGGTGGAATTGGATAGGTTTTCAATGCATCTTTCAGACAATTGTGTTGGAGTTTTCCAGGGCCTTGCAATGCATTTGGCGACATCAACACAACATGTTGGACTTCGAGTTCTGGAGGAAAATCTCGCTCGTTCGTTGAAAGATTGAGAAGATGGGTTTGTTGATGATGGTGGTGGGAAAGAATTCTTGTTCGAGAAAGAAAGGTGATGTTTTCTCTCGCAGCTTTTGCGGCCAAGTGTTTACCGATCCATTCCCATCTGCAACCCCAGCCGTCCTCGTTTTGTTGTGGACAAAGGAAGGTAATGTGTTCATCTGAAAAATAATTCTGCAAGAGGTCAAGTTCAAGGAAACGTCCTGGATGACGTACAGGTAATCCGATTTCTGCTTCTAATTCGATGATGTAGACTTGATGAGTTGATGATAATTCAAGCGCAAGCAACAGCGCTTCAACCGTTCCTCCGATCAATGCAACGTTCATATTATTCACACGGTGTTAATTCAAGAGCAAAAACAGGACAAGAAGGAATACAAAGTCGACAATGTGTACAATTTGGTTCATCNACGTAGACCATTCGTTGTTCAAGACGAAGAACGTGCACTGGACATAGTGCTATACANGCACCACAGCCGAAACATCGATCTTCCCGAACTTCAAAACGGTGGTTTTGAAGTCTGCCCATGACCACTGGATTCGTTCCTGATTCATGGCCTCTTCGTTCTGTAATGGAAATAATTGATAGAAAGAAGATAGAAAAATCATATCCTGTCCAAGAACCCCTTCATTTCCATTGGAACTCAAACATCAAACATCTCTACGATCGAGAAAAGAATGGATGTATGTCGAATCGAGAAAAACCCGTGGAATATGGTCGCGTGTAGTTAATGAACATATTGAACAAGAATCCATAATTTCCAGATTGAAATCTTCCAAAANAAGTTCGAGTGGAAACAAAGGGGTCCCACCCACATCTTCATGCAGGAGTGACATATCCAACAAACATGGTCTTGTATGCTCCAGGCCGAACTTCATCATATCCAAATGAACCACCGTCATCCGGATTGCGTTTTCATTATCTTGGTGGGGGTGATGAGGTTGGCAATGTTGGATTGATTCTTGAAGATCCATCCGGAACTCGTCTTCTTCTCGATTATGGACTTGCACCTACATCGCCACCACGTTATCCTTCAGAAGCCCCTGTTGTTCACGATGCAGTCATCACCCATTCACACATCGATCATCTNGGAATGGTTCCTTGGCTCTGTGCACATCATCGAACCCGACTTCACGGAACGGCTGTCACCGCAGAACTTTCAGATATGATGTGGAAGGACACGTACAAAGTCAGTTCAATCGAACGTTACCCGCTTGCTTGGGATAAACGAGATATTGATACGGCNGTGGATTCGTGGTATNTCCATGCATTTGGTGAATCTTGGAAACATCATGATTGGACACTCACACTTCATTCTGCAGGGCATATTCCAGGTGCTGCAATGCTCCACATTGCAACACCTGCAACATCAATTCTTCTTACAGGTGATTTTGATACTCGTGATTCTCCATTGGTAAAAGGAGCAAAACCAGTCAAAGCCGACGTGCTGTTTGTTGAAGGCACGTACGGTGGGCGTGATCACCCTCCGAAAGAAGAAGAAATTGGACGTTTTATCGAGGCGGTTGAACGCGTTGTACGTCGCGGTGGAACCGTATTGATCCCTGCCTTTGCCAACGGANGAACACAAGATGTCGTGATGTTGCTGCACCAACATCTCCCATGGCTTAATGTTCATGTGGATGGTATGGGAAAACGAGTAGCGAAAATTCACATGAATCATCAGGACATGCTGCGGGATGGCCAAGCCCTGGAACGGGCGTGGCGTTGGGCAAAACAAGTATCGAGCAAATCCGACAAGAAGAAAGCATTGGCTGCAGACGTGATCGTTACAACATCNGGTATGTTGAACGGTGGTCCAGCGTTGTGGTACCTCAACCGTCTTCACAAAGATGGAAAGAACGCCGTCTTCTTCACAGGATACCAGGCTCGGGACACCGGTGGCCGGGAATTGTTGGAACACAAATCCATCGAAATTTACGGTCAGCGAGTTGACATCCAATTGGAACTNGAGCAATTTTCATTCTCNACGCATGCNGGNCATCAAGAAATTGTTGAATTTGCAAAGGCCTGTGAAGCCAAACATGTCATCGTGTACCACACCGACCCAACCCATGCTCGGCCACCGTTGGTGGTTGCATTGGAAGAGCAGGGGCATGTCGTCTATCAGCCAAAAAACGGTGAATCTCACATCATTGAAGACCTTTGAGACAAAACTCATCTCGTTCAAATCTTGACGTTCTACCACCCCTTGAACGGTTCCAAGGAAGCGAAGTCATTGAATACATCAACACCCAGCGAAGGAACGAGTCCCATGGCTGCAAAAGCACCTTCTGGCAAAAAGCCAAGAAAAAAGAAGAAGAAGCGTAAGATGCGACTTTCCCTCAAGCAGTCAAAATTGAATACCGCCAGTGACAAGTACAGTGATTCGCTTGGTTGGTCGCAAGATGTTGGACGCACCCTTTCTGATGCCCCGGCACCAAAAGGACCTGAAACACTCAAGATTCAATGCGATATGTGCGGTTCCATGTTGAAAATTCCAAAGCCAAAACGTTCCAAATACACGGTCACGTGTTCTTACCCTGAGTGCGGTAATGAAATGAAATTTGATTGAGATGAAGATCAAGGCATTCATCACCGTCTTTTTTCTTCTTCAATTCCCCGGCTGTTTGTCCTCTCCAGAGGTCACCAATGACAACCTCCGATTAGCGACCACCACCTCTCTTCGTGATTCAGGTTTACTCGATGTTCTCCTTCATGATTTTACAACCGCTTCAGGAGTTGAAGTTGAATACGTTGCTGTCGGAACAGGTGCAGCGTTGTTGTTGGGTGAGCAGGGCGACGTCGACGCGTTGTTGGTTCACGCCCCAGAGCAAGAAGAAGCATTTATCGAAAACGGATTTGGTTACAACCGAACCCTCATCGCCTGGAATGCTTTTGTGTTGTTATCACCCATTCCCCTTCCATCAACCATTCATGATGCCTTCCTTGAGATTGCAGACAACGAGCACTGCTTTATCTCGCGCGGTGACGATTCGGGGACACACATCAAGGAACAAGCGATTTGGTCGATGATCAACGAGACACACGACCTTCCACTTGTGAACGATTCAAACGGGCTACATCCTTCAGGTGATTGGTATTATTCCATTGGTCAAGGAATGGGGGCGGCGATCAACATGGCGCATGAAAAAGAATGCATCACCCTCTCTGACCGGGGAACAGCCCTTCGTTTCCAAGACACCATCACCCTTGATCGATACGAGTACAACGACAGCATCATGCACAACCCCTATTCCTTCATTTTCGTTTCACAGGGGGAAGCGAACGGTGCAACAACCCTCCTCGATTACATCTTGGGCGACGGGCGAGCCACCATCGAATCGTTCACCATCAACGGCGATGCAGCCTTTTTCGTTTATTGAATCCATTCACCTTTCAACAGGGAAACGGCAAACGGGTCATCCTCGGGTACCAAACACCCGTTGCGCAAGACAAGGATTTGATCGGCCAGCCGATGCGCCTGGGGGATGTTATGGGTCGCCATCACGATGCACACACCCCCATTTTTGAGACGGACAAGCTCCTTTTCAATCGTTTGAACATGCAACCAACCAAGGTTGGATGTGCATTCGTCCAGCAGAAGAAGGGAAGGTGAAAACGAGAGCTGTCTCGCAAGAACCACACGTTGTCGCTCTCCACCCGACAGGTCATCAACCGGCTGTTCCAATAAGTCGTTCAACTGAAACAACCCTGCGTATGCTTGTCCAACCGCATCGAGATTCGGAAACAGCGATGTTGAAAGCATCAATTCCGCTTTTACGGTTGGTGTGAGAAGCACCGGGCGTTGCTGAACATAGATGCAGGCCTTCGGCCCACACTCAACCTGAAGCTGTTCCAATCCAGCAAGGCTGCGAAGCAAGGTTGTCTTTCCAGCACCCGATTCTCCCACCACAACAGTGATGGTTCCAGGCTTGAGATTCAACTCAACCTTGTCAAGAAGACAACGACCTCCTTTCTTCACCGTGAGTTGATGCATCAATGGGGACGGGAGCGAAACTGGGTTGGGCAACACCTCGCCAAGAAGGGCAACCGATGGGATTCTCCTGTAACGTCGCACCAGCGCAGCAAGGGCGACCAAACCTAACGAGAACAGCAACAACATTCCACCCAAGAGGCCCGCTTGTTCCATATTCCCCTTTGANGTTTCAAGCACGATGCTGGTTGTCATCACGCGCGTTTTTCCTGCAATNTTTCCGCCGACCATNATGACGGCACCAACCTCAGCAATCGCTCTTCCAAACGCTAACACAACGGCGTGATAAACGCCGTTTTGGGCGAGTCGAACCTCCATCAACAACCGTTGACGAGAACCGATACCAAGGGTTGCCAAGGTGTCACTATATTCGTTTCCAACCCCCTCAAATGCGGTCCATGAACCACCCCACACAAGCGGGAGAATGAGGACCGTTTGTGCAAACACCATCGCCTCGACCGTGAACAGGAGATCCAACCATCCAAGTGCGCCTGATTTTGAAAACAGCGAGTACACAAAGACACCCACGACCACTGGAGGGAGCCCGTACAGTGCGGTGACCACCGTCTTGAGTTTTGAGAAAGCAGCATGGTGTTGTCGAGCGCACCAAGCGCCGAGCGGGACGCCGATCAGCGTGGCAAGGAGGGTCGCACTTCCACTTGTGATGAAGGTGGTTTGAATGGCTTCACCAACCGATGCACCATCCACCATGGCACGGGATTGCACCCCCCACCATCATTCTACCGACCCCACCCACACCCTCAAGCCTACTGGCGACTTGGGAGGATATGGGGATACAACACATCCACCAACGAAGAGGGGCCGAAATGGACGACGGAACGCCGTATTTCATCTCCGTTGAGGAGGCCCTCACCCTCTGCAACAACACCCCACCCATGCTACGTGTTGAACACGTTTCTCTCGACGATGCGCACAACAGAGTTTTGGCAACCACCGTCGTAAGTACGGTGAACGATCCACCGTTTGACAACTCGTCCATGGACGGTTTTGCCTGTCAACATCAACCCGATGCCACCTATCCACTGACCTTGNNCATCAAAGGAATCCAAGCAGCCACTGGCGAACATACCGCTCCATCCATCGGGCCAGGAGAAGCCGTTCGCATCATGACCGGCGCACCCATGCCCCCTGGCGCGGACGCCATTCTCCCAATCGAGCGATGCGATGTGCTGAATGAACGGGAGGTCAGCTTGCTTGAACAACCAAAACCCCATTTTGTTCGCAAAGAAGGCGAAAATCTCCGAAAGAACGAATCAAACCTCCCTCGAGGAACCCACCTCACACCATCTCGAGTCGGTTTGTGCGCGACCATGGGTCATGCAACCCTCCCGGTGTATCAACGACTCAACATCGCGATAGTTTCAACGGGTGATGAACTCAAACCCCCTGGAGATGCCCTTAAGCACGGCGAGATCTACGAATCCAATTCGTACGGCCTTGCAGGATTGGTGACATGGGCTGGCCACAACCCGATCAGGTTCCCATCCGTTTCCGATTCACTCGAACATTTGAGGGCGACCCTCAATGAAGCGGCAGCAACGTGCGATGTCATTCTCACCTCGGGAGGCGTCTCCATGGGCGAATTCGATTATGTCCGACGCTTGATGGAAGAAGAAGGTGAAATCCATTTCTGGAGGATGAAAATCCGCCCNGGCTCCCCCCCTCTCTTCGGCACATGGGCTGGTACTCCCTTGTTTGGACTTCCCGGCAACCCAGTCTCAAGCCATGTGGTGTTTCGCATGCTTGTCGCTCCCTATCTTCGAGCTGCCATGGGGACGGATGGCCCTCAAGAATGGCGTATTCGTGCTCGATTGTGCGATCCTGTCAAGTCCACCAAGGATTGTTTGACATTGCGCCGTGTTACCCTTGTTTCTACCNATGAAGGCATGATGGCGTACCAACCAAAACATCAGGGTTCGGGCAACCTCGACAGTCTTGCAACCGCACACGGCCTCACACTTCTTCAACCGGGTCAATCCGGTGAAAAGGGGACATGGATAGATGTTCTCGTCTTGTAGGTGATGCAAATGAAGCATACGGTCGAAGAACCAACAACGGCCTTGGAGGTCCTACAAAAACTCCATCCCACTTCAAGCAAGACCACGCTTCGAAAAATGCTCACTCAAGGGCGCGTGTTGGTCAATGACGAAGTTATCCATCGAGCAAAACACGCCGTTGAAGTCGGTGATATGGTTGAACTGCTTGGGCGCCAACGAGCAGAGGAACGAACACCTGCGCCAAACAAATTGCCCCCGGTCGACCTTGATGTGTTGTTCGAAGACGACACGCTCCTTGTCGTGAATAAATCCCCTCACCAACTCTCAATTGCAACAGATAAATTGGAAACGGACACGCTGCACAGCCGTTGTGTGGAACATCTCCGNCGCTCGGATGAGCGAGCGTGGTGCTACATTGTTCATCGTCTTGACAGAGAAACTTCTGGTGTTATGGTGATGGCAAAATCGAAATCNGCAAAGGAAGACCTACAACTTCAATTTGCCGAGCGCACCGTTCATCGCATCTACATCGCTCAAGTTGAAGGTCAACCAACCCCACCATCCAGTGTCGTACGCTCGTGGTTGATGGAGGACAAACACCTCAACGTGAAAGCCGTGAACAAAAACCACCCAAAAGGCAAGGAAGCAATATCGCATTATCGAGTCATGAACGCCACCGAAACCACCAGTTTGGTCGAGGTGATGATCGAGACGGGACGCCGCCACCAAATTCGAATGGCCATGCAACACCTCGGTACGCCGGTGGTCGGCGACGAACGTCATGGTGCGGGGACAAACCCACACAAACGCATCATGCTTCATGCAGCATCGTTGGAATTTCTTCATCCCGATACCGATGATCCCGTTCGCTTTGAAGCACCTCTTCCAGCATCATTTCGTTTGTGAAAACGGGACGAAACCAAAGCAGGAGTTGAAGAACTGTTGACGGGTGGAAGTGAACGGAGACAAGCCCATGTCGACCGGACAGGACGGATGGATTGAGGTCAAGGGGGCGCGTACCCACAACCTAAAAGACATCTCCGTCAACCTCCCAAAAGGAAAATTCGTCGTCATCTCAGGTGTTTCAGGCTCTGGAAAATCAAGTCTTGCTTTTGACACGCTGTACGCTGAAGGACAACGGCGCTATGTTGAGAGCCTTTCTTCGTACGCTCGCCAGTTCATCGGACAGATGAAAAAAGCAGATTGCGATTCCATTGAAGGCCTCTCCCCCGCGATCTCCATCGACCAAAAACAAGGGAGCCACAACCCACGTTCAACCGTGGCCACCGTCACCGAAATCCAAGATTATCTTCGTCTCCTATGGGCTCGCATCGGCAAACCCCACTGCCCAACATGCGGTAAGGANGTTGCTCGACGAACCGTTCAAGAGATCGTGGACGATGTGTTTTGGCACCTTGAAGGGCACGGCATCGCCGTTTGGAGCCCCGCAGTTCGAGCCAGAAAAGGCACCCATGTNGAGTTGTTTCGACAATTGGTTGAACAGGGTTATCTCAACGGCCGCGTCAACGGCCACGAAACTTCGTTCGAGGAACCACCGACGTTGGACAAGAATTTCCGTCACGACATCGATGTCCGTATCGATCGGCTTCGCTGCACAAAAGACAGGAAGCAACGGTTGACCGAAGCCGTCGAATCCGCCCTTCGTCTTGGTGGTGGCACGTTGGCCGTAGAGAGTCTGGAAGCACCTTCCGAATCGACAACATTGAGTGAAAATTCACGCGCACACCTGACCGAACAAGGGCAGACCATCGCTTGGTCAGAGGATTTTGCATGTCCAGAACACGGCGCATTTATGCCGGAACTTTCACCGAGGGTGTTTTCGTTCAATTCTCCGCTTGGTGCTTGTGGAACATGCCAGGGATTGGGCGTACAGCGTCAATTCAACATCGATTTGGTGGTGGATGGCACCATGAGCGTTTCCAACGGCTGCGTGCTTCCATGGCGCCAGTCGATGTCACCCTCATGGTACCGAAAACTCCTCGAATGTACCTGTCAACACTACAACATATCCACCACACTCCCGTTTGAGATGCTGGATGAAGACGAGCAAGACATTCTTCTGTACGGTTCAGGTTCGACTGTGATTCATTTCGAATTTGTTTCTGAAAACGGTTCGCAATACAAATACAGCAAACCTTGGGAAGGCATCATTCCTCGTTTGGAAAAGACCTACACTGAGACAACCTCAGAACGTACCCGCAATCGCTTGATTGCGTGCATGACCGACCTCAATTGCCAAGAGTGCAATGGAGAGAAACTCAACCGCGCTGCCCGATACGTCACTGTTGGGGGGATCCGACTTCCAGAGGTGAGCCAGTGTTCGGTTCACGACGCACTCGGCTTGGTGAAAGCCTGGAATCCAGAAGGTGAAGGCCCCCCTGAGGCCTTTCAAGACATTCTCGAGCCGCTGGATGAACGCAGCATGTTCATCGGTGCTGAAATCATCAAGGAAATCGAAGGGCGACTCGGCTTCCTTGATAGCGTTGGACTTGACTACCTCACGCTTGAACGAAAGGCCAACACACTGTCGGGGGGCGAGAGTCAACGCATCCGTCTGGCAACGCAAATTGGGAGTCGTTTGACGGGCGTGATGTATGTGCTGGACGAACCGTCCATCGGTTTGCATCAACGAGACAACGATCGATTGCTCAAAACGCTGCGAGAATTGAGCGACCTCGGCAACACCTTGTTGGTGGTCGAACACGATGAAGACACCCTTCGCCAAGCAGATTGGCTGTGCGACCTTGGGCCTGGCGCGGGCCTTGAAGGCGGAGAAATCGTTGCCAATGGAACGCCCGACGAGGTCATGGCATGCGAGGCATCGGTGACGGGAGCGTATTTGAGCGGACGCAAATCCATTCCATGGCCTGAATCAAGAACATCGCCTGGAGAGCATTATCTCACGGTCAAGGGCGCACGCCACAACAACTTGCAAAACATCACCGCCTCTTTCCCCATTGGTTGCATGACAGCGGTCACGGGCGTGTCAGGGTCTGGCAAATCCTCCTTGGTTTCTGGCATCCTCGCTCCAGCATTGCAACGAGCGGTTCACCGCGCAGAAGTCATTCCAGGGCGACACACAGCCATCGAAGGAATTGAACATGTTGACAAAACCATCATCATCGACCAATCTCCTATCGGTCGCACACCACGATCAAACCCAGCAACGTACACCAAAGTGTTCGATGAAATTCGAAAACTGTTTGCTGACACCAAACTTTCCAAAGAACGCGGCTACAAACCCGGGCACTTCAGTTTCAATGTCAAGGGCGGGCGTTGCGAAGCATGCAGCGGCGGCGGNTCGATCAAACTCGAGATGAATTTCCTCCCCGACGTGTGGATCACCTGCGACATCTGTAATGGGAAACGGTACACCAGGGAGTGCCTTGAGGTCACGTGGAAAGGCCGTACCATTCACGATGTGCTGGAAATGCCCGTTGCAGAAGCGGTGAACTTCTTCAAACACCACCGGAAAATTCACCGCACATTGGAAACGCTTGATGCCGTCGGTTTGGGTTACATTCGTCTTGGCCAACCGGCCACCACGTTATCGGGTGGCGAAGCACAGCGAGTCAAACTCGCCAGTGAATTGCGAAGAATGCCAAACAAACACACGGTGTACATTCTTGACGAACCCACCACCGGCTTGTCATTCAGTGATGTGGCGAAGCTCATCAATGTCCTTCAACAACTTCGCGATAAGGGGCACACCATGATCATCATCGAACACCACCTCGATGTTGTCAAATCGTGCGATTGGGTCATCGATCTTGGACCCGAAGGCGGTGAGCGTGGAGGGCAAGTCATTGCAAAGGGAACGCCCGAGGCGGTAGCGAAGGTTTCCGACAGCCCAACAGGCCAATTTCTCTCCAGCATGTTGAACCGATGAGAGCGTAGACTACAAAGAGCGCATGGAACAACCTCGGACCGCCCTCGAGGGCACGGTGCATACCATGCCGGTCACACGCGTTGAAATCACACCACGTCAAGGTGAAGGGATGCGCGACGTTCGAGGCGATGTTGTTCGACGGCAACTGATGGCGGACCATGGCATTCAAATCGACGAAGTCCGTTCCATTTGTGGCTACCTCATCGCTGGAGAAACGCCTGCTGAAGAGATTTCACCACGGGTCGATGACCTGTTTGCCGACCCCATCATCGAAGTTGGAGAAACCAACACCATCCTTCTTTCAACACCGCTCTTTTCAACACCTGAAGTGGCCATTACCGTCGGCTTCAAGCCAGGCGTGACCGACAATCCTGGGAAGGCCGCCACGGACGGCTTCAAAACCCTCTTCCCTAACGATGCCGATGCCCGTATTTCCACTTACACCACGTACGCATTTTACGGCGTACCAACTTCGTGTGATGCAACTTGGCTTGCAGCCACCCTTCACAACGGGTTGATCGAGCGCGCACTGGTCGCCAGTGGCGCCGACTGCCAAGCAGGACAGTGGCCAGAACTTCAGTTCCCCACACCTCCCGAACAGGTGTTCATCACACCACAATCGGTGAACCTTGAGTGTCCTGACGAGGAACTCGAACGTATTTCTGAAACGGGTCTTTTGGCATTGAACTTGAATGAAATGCACGCTATTCAAGGTCATTATCGGCGGGCTGATATTCAATCGGCACGTCAAGCCGTTGGCATCGTTGCCAACGCACCNACCGATGTGGAATTGGAGTGTTTAGCACAAACATGGAGNGAACATTGCAAACACAAGATTTTCGCATCAAAAATTCATCATGTGGACCGAGAAACGGGCGAAGATACCGTGGTTGATTCAATCTTCAAAACCCACATCATGAAACCCACGCACGACATGCAAAACGAGGTCGATTGGCTTCTTTCGGTGTTCCATGACAATTCCGGCGTCATCGCTTGGGATGATGAATGGAGCGTATGCATGAAGGCAGAAACGCACAACTCTCCCTCAGCCCTCGACCCTTATGGCGGTGCCATGACGGGGATCGTTGGTGTGAACCGCGACATCTTGGGAACGGGTTTGGGCGCTCGTCCTATCGCCAACACCGATGTGTTCTGTTTTGGCCCTCCTGATTGGGAGGGCGCTCTTCCGGAGAACCTCTTCCACCCCTCACGCGTGCTTCGAGGCGTTCATGCTGGCGTACGTGTGGGAGGAAATGAATCGGGCATCCCGACCGTCAACGGAGCGATCGTGTTTGACGATCGATACATAGGCAAACCACTCGTCTATTGCGGAACCGTTGGCATCATGCCNCGNACCCTTCCAGATGGCCGCCCATCTCACATCAAAACACCTGTNGCAGGCGATATCGTGTACATGGTGGGTGGNCGCGTTGGTTACGACGGCATCCACGGCGCAACCTTTTCTTCTCTCGAACTGACCGAAGAATCACCCTCCAGCGCAGTTCAAATTGGCGACCCCATCACGCAAAAGAAAATGCTCGATATGGTGCTTGAAGCCCGAGACGCAGGCCTCATTACCTGCATCACCGACAATGGCGCAGGAGGTCTTTCTTCCTCCATTGGCGAAATGGCAGAATACACCAATGGATGCGAAATTGACTTGGCAAAGGTACCGCTCAAACAGGCCGGCCTTTCACCCTGGGAAATCCTCGTTTCAGAGAGTCAAGAGCGCATGACCATCGCCGTGAAGCCCGAAGACCAAGAAGCGTTCGAATCGCTTGCTGCTTTGCATGAGGTCGAGGCGACAGCGGTAGCGACGTTTACCTCAACCGGCATGTTCCATGTGCGGTACGACGAGGCCACCGTTGCTTACCTCCCCATCGAATTCCTTCACGATGGCGTGCCACAACTGGAGTTGGAATCCGAATGGATTCGTCCTCAACCCCCCGTTTTCTCGCCACCAAGTGAAGCGGACCACACACAATTGCTGCTTGACATGCTCAAACGACCAAACATTGCCAGCAAGGAAACTTGGGTACGTCAATANGACCACGAGGTCATTGCACAAACGGCCATCAAACCCTTCGTCGGTGTTGAGCGTGATGGACCCGGCGATGCAGGCGTCATCGCACCCCTTCACGGCAATCCCCACGGTCTTGTGATCTCTTGCGGTATCGCCCCACGGTATTCCGATCTTGACGCAGGTGCTATGGCGGCTGCTGCGATTGATGAAGCCGTCCGAAATGCCGTTTGCGTTGGCCTCGATGTCGACAAAATGGCAGGCCTGGACAATTTTTGCTGGCCCGACCCCATCGAATCGGCCAAAACGCCAGACGGTCGCTTCAAACTCGCTCAACTCGTTCGAGCCAACAGGGAATTGGAACGCGTCTGCCGGGCATACCGCCTTCCCTGCGTCAGTGGAAAAGACTCCATGAAGAACGACTACGGTTCAGGTCCGGAGAAGATTTCCATCCCCCCCACACTCTTGTTTTCGCTTTTCGGTGACCATCCCGATGTACGCTTTAGTGCGACCAGCGATTTCAAGCACGCTGGAGACCGGATTTACCTCGTCGGAACCTCATCTCAAGAATTGGGCGCGTGTGAATTGGCCTACATGATGCAGGAAAACGGGCACGCCGAAGGTATTGGTGGTGCAGTTCCCCAACTCCTTCACCCAGAGCAAAATCTTGGAACGTACCGTGCACTTTCGCAAACCATTCGTCAAGGTTGGGTGAGGACCGCACACGATTGCAGCGAGGGCGGCCTTGCGGTTACACTTGCAGAAATGTGCATCGGCGGGCGTGTGGGCGCATCCATTGACATCGATGGAACCGGCGAAGGCGACCTGTGGGGGCGCCTTTGGGGTGAATCACTCGGGCGAATTGTTGTGGCCGTAGCGCCAGAGAACGAAGAGAAGTTCTTGGCGGCCATGAAAGGCCACACCACCACCGTCTTAGGTGCCGTTACATCAAGCGATACATTGTCTATTTTCGATGGCGATGACGAACTTGTCTCATCGCCTGTGGATGCNCTGGTTGCAGCATGGAAGGGNACGCTCGATTTGACAGGGGGNGTGGTTTGATGAAGCCCCGCGTCGCNGTGTTGTTTGGGTTTGGAATCAATTGCGATCACGAAACGAAGGCGGTGTTCGACCTGGTNGGCGGTAACGCAGAACGGGTCCACGTGAATCGCTTTCTTTCTGGTGACGCCAACCTCGATACCTTTGACATTCTTGCAGTACCCGGGGGCTTCTCGTTNGGTGACCACCTTGGAAGCGGACGATTGCTCGGCAATCGCATGCGCTTTGCGATGCGTGAGGGCCTTCAGCAGTTTGTTGAGGCTGGAAAACCGATCATCGGTATTTGCAACGGCTTCCAAGTCTTGGTGAAGACGGGGCTGCTCCCAGGGCCAGAAGCAGGCCATGCTCCAGATTTCCTTCAACGAGGCAGTCTGACCTTGAATGATAGCGGCCGATATGAAGACCGTTGGGTGACATTGGAGTTCGACCCCGAGAGCCCCTGCATTTGGACAAAGGGCATGACCAGGATGGATTGCCCGGTACGGCACGGTGAAGGAAAATACGTCATGCCATCATCGGAAGACCTTGACCGNTTGGCGGAAAATCACCAACTTGCGGTGCGCTATGTCGACCCATCCACTGAAGTGGGAAGTGGTTACAACGACACACCTCTCCCCTACCCCTTGAGTCCAAATGGAAGCATGCGTAACATCGCAGGCATTTGTGATTCGACCGGTTTGGTGTTTGGATTGATGCCTCACCCAGAAGCCATCTATGCCAATTGGCTCCACCCAGACCACACACGTTCAGCACCGATTCAAAGCGATGCCGTGGGTGATTGGGAAGGTGCAGGATTGCAGCTGTTCAGAAACGCGGTCGACTATGTCAAACAACGGGCTTGAGTGTCAATCATGACCTCTGCGAAACGTCTTGTTCACATCGACGGACTCCGGGGTCTTGCCGTTCTCCTCATGGTCATGGTTCATGCTGCGGCGACTTGGAATCCTTCCACCGCGTCTTCAACATCCATGCTCGCTATGATCGTCTCCGGTTTGGGAGGGTTGGCGGCACCGTTGTTTGTCGCGTTGCTCGGTTGGGGTTTGTTTCAGCGCAAACTCACGTTTCGTCAGCGTTTGGTTCGCAGTGGATTTCTCGTTGCTTGCCAAGCCGCCGTGAACCTCGTTGCACCCCATCTCTTCGACCCGTTCACACCGGGTGTTTTGTCACTGATGGCGTTGTTGATTCTGAGTGAACCCATCTGGTCGTTTCCCTTACGCCAAGCCTGGCGTACGCCCCTCGAACGGTTCTTGCTGATCGCAGTGGTTGTGTTGGCGTTTACACTCTTTGCATCATCTTGGCAAGGACCTTCTTCTTGGTCGTCCCGCATCCATGTAGCTTCGGTGGGAATTTTTGTCTCCCATCTCTTGCTTACGGGGACGTACCCACTCATCCCATGGGTTTTTTTTGCCGCCTTTGGCATGACGGTTGCCTCCACCACAAACGAAGAGAGGCACCACCTCTTCCTTTTCTTGGGTGGAGCAGGCCTCACCGCATCGGTCTTGGGTTTGGCATATGCACTTCACCAAGACCGAACATGGGCGTTGCCAACGGGTGATGCTCTCCTGACGTTCTTTCCTGCGAACACCATGTTTCTCGTTGCCGCTTTAACCGGTGTAGTCCTTCTTTGGACACTGGCGGAAACACGATGGTCGATGAAGCAACTCCAGATGGTCGGTCAATGTTCTCTGAGCGTATATGTTACTCATTTCATCCCTTTCGCACATCTCCACACGCTTGATCAACAGTACAATTGGTCATTGGAAACGGCCATGTTGGTCGTGATGGTATACACCCTCGTTTGGGCAGTTCTCGGTACGTTGTGGCGCAAACGCGCCGCCAACCTCACCCTCGAGCTCATGATGCGAAGGTTCGAGAAAATTTCCTGATGGGTCGGGCAAAACATCGTCCAAACCAGTGAAACGGGGCGGCGTTCACCGCCCCGCTTCGGGGGGTTGGAGAACCGGAGGTTCAATTTCACTCGGCAGCGGCCAAGGCTTCCGTAGCCTTCTTTGCACCCATCCAAGCAACAACACCGAATCCAATCTTGTTGATGATGTCAGCGATGTTGTAGAAGACTGCTAGGAGTTCTTGGTTACCGTCGCCAAGGCCGAGTTCTGCTCCAGGGCTGAACAAGTAGCCGAGAGGGTAGATGATCCAGCCGACCACAATGAACCAGCGCAGAGCGTTGGCGCTCCAGAGGAGCTCGGGAGCAATCTTGCTGTTGTCGACACCCTTTCCAGAGGTCCATGGCGTACCGGTAGCCACGATGATCATGGCCCAGCCGACACCACCGAGGATGAGACCAGCCCAACCTCCAAGGGAAGCACCCATGACTTCGCCAAGGGCACCAGATTCGCCGAGGTAGCCGAATCCAATCATGATGAGTGCGCCTGTGAAACAGATGCCGGTGAAGCCCATACCGAGCCACGTTTCGTCGGTGATGGCGTCCTTGCCCACCAGAGACGGGAACTTGAGGGCCATCAATGGAACCGTGATGATCCAGTCCATGTATCGGTATTCGATGGAGACGGTACCATAGTCTGCATACACGCCCCGCATGTAGTAGTAGTGGAAGGCGGCGATACCGACGATGAGTGCAGAGATGGTCATCGTTGTTCGGTATTGCGGTGCAACGCTGTTGCGCTCAGACATGAAGAAGACGAAGGCGGCGCCCATGGCGATGTAGCCCACGAAGAATAGGAAGAACGTAATCAGTTGCAGGGCGGCACCGTCAGCGGTGACGAATTCTGGTAATCCGTCTGCACCGATTGGTTTTGGGTCCACTGCACTGACCGTTCCGGCCATAGCAAGGGCAAGGGTGGCGATCAACAGCAGGCTCGTTGTTTTCGAGAAGTGTTCAGTTTTCATGGTTCTCAGCGAACTTTTTTTCACCTGCCTATTTAAGACGGTGTATTTTTGCTACATTTCACGCGCGGTTCTTAACGAGATGCGACATTACCTGTCTGAACGGCCCACAGCTTGGCATACACACCATCCTTCTCAATCAACGAATCATGGGTTCCGTCCTCAACGACCGCTCCGTTTTCCAAAACGATGATGCGATGCGCATGACGAATGGTCGAAAGCCGATGGGCGATGACCACCGTGGTTCGGTCTTTCGCGATCCGTTGGATGCTTCGTTGAAGCGCCGCTTCTGTTTCGTTATCAACTGCAGAAGTCGCTTCGTCCAAAATCAACAACGCAGCATCTTTCAGCACAGCACGAGCAATGGCAACGCGTTGACGTTGCCCTCCGGAGAGGCGATGGCCCCCCTCTCCAACCAGCGTATCCCATTTGTTTGGCAAGGCTTCGATGAATTCGATGGCTTCTGCAACTTCAGCCGCAGCCCGCACATCTTGGTCGGATGCGTCGGGGTTACCGTAGCGAATGTTCTCCATGATACTGGTTGGAAACAACGTGATGTGCTGGTCAACCAGAGCGATGGAAGAGCGTAGAGCATGCAAACTCCACGCCTCCAACGGCTGCCCACACCAAACGATGCGCCCCTCTATCGGTTCCGCAAACCGCAACAACAAGCGAACAAGTGTCGTTTTTCCTGCACCCGTTGAACCAACCACGCCGGTGGTTGTCCCAGCGTTGAATGTCAGGGAGAGCCCATCAAACAAGACCTCTCGATCTGGATATTGAAACACGACACCTTCCAACGCCACATCACTGGAACCCACCACATCTTCCCCCGGAACAAAATCACCTTGCTTGAGGTCCGTTGGCGAGGCCAACACATCAAGCACTCGGGTGGAGGAGGCCATGGCTCGTTGGTACAAATCGAATGTTTCCCCCAGTCGCGTAAGCGGCCACAACAACCGTTGCGTCATGAAGACCAGAACCGAATAGGCCCCTACGGCCATGGTCCCTTCAAGGGTGAACCACCCTCCCAGCAACAACGTGGCGGTAAAGCCGACGAGAATGGCCATCCGAATCAACGGCGTAAAGGCCGCAGAGAGCCGAATCGCCTCTCTATTTGCTTCACGGTATGCGTTACTGAGCGCTTCAACACGTTGCAATTCATGCGCCTCTGCCGTGAAGGATTGAACGGTCGACATGCCCGAGAGATCGTTTTCCAGCAAGGCATTCATTTGACCTGCCGCCGTTCGAACCTTGGCATAGCGGGGCTCAAGGCTTCGCTGATAGCGGAACGAGCCCCACACAATCAACGGTATGGGGAGGACAGCGAACAACGCAACTTGCCAAGAGATGGCGATGAATACAGCCCCGACCACCACCACGGTTGTGCTGACTTGAAGCAGGTCGTTTGCACCCTTGTCGAGAAACCGCTCCAATTGATTGATGTCGTCGTTCAAGATGGCCAATATATCGCCCTTCTGTCGTTCATCAAACCATGCCATGCCCTGTTGTTGTACATGGTCAAAGGTGTCCAAACGAAGTTCATGTTGCACCGTCTGTGCCAAGTTTCTCCACAAGACGCCGTAGAAATACTCAAACAACGACTCAAGACCCCAGATGAGGAACGTCAAGACGGAAAGTGCGACCAATTGATGCCAAGGATCGACCAGCCCCATGTTGGCCAACAACGATTCTTCCCGAAGAACGACCACATCGACGGCCAAGCCAATCAGCAACGGGGGCGCCAAATCCCAGAATTTGTTGAACACCGAGCAAAACGATGCAAGGCGTACCACCCCTCGGTGAGGGCGCATGTATTTCAACAACCGACGAAACGGCCCACCCTCGCCCATGACCGACCCAGTCGTCTTGCCTTTGAGAAGGCTCGCTTTGCACGCTGGACGGCGCAAGCCCTATGCTCCTTCACCGTTGACCGAGGAATGAGCCCCATGCATGTTGGTGATGGAACGGTGCTTGAGAAGGTCTGCCAACCTTCTTCAGATGCTCGACACATCACCCTCATCGACCCCGCAAAGCAAACACCTGAAGTGGCTGCACAACGCGCTATGGTCGCTGTTGAATGCGGCTCGAGTATGGTGTTTGTTGGCGGCTCCACCGATACACCGGACACCGTTGTTCACGCGACGTGCAAAACCATTCAGGAAGCGTTTGAACTCAGGATGTTCGCTGCGAGTCAAGACCCTTCAAGCGATGAATCGATGTGGGATGTGCCCGTGGTCCTCTTTCCAGGTGGAGCCCATGCACTGTCGCCTGCTGCAGACGCCATCACGTTCATGATGCTGATGAATTCAACCGAGCGGGCGTTCTTGGTTGGTGAGCAACTTCGAGGAGCACCACATCTTCATCGGTTTGGTGTTGAAGCCCTACCCACCGGGTATGTTGTCTGCGCACCTGGCGGTCGTGTGGGGGAGGTTGGTGCGGCTGAACTGATTCAACCAGAAGACACCGATTTGGTTCAAGCCTACGCGCTGTGTGCGCAGATGTTTGGCTTCTCCCTTCTCTATCTCGAGGCAGGAAGCGGTGCTGCAAGCCCCGTTCATCCAGAACTCATACGCCATGCGGCAGAGGTGGACGGCCTCACGCTGTTGGTGGGAGGGGGCTTACGAACAGCATCGGATGTTCAACAAGCGGTGGCAGCAGGTGCGAATTGGATCGTTACGGGCACGGTGACCGAAGACGCCGCATCCTTGGATGAATTACGAGACCGCTTGACCGCCCTTGTCGGTGCTTGCAAGGCGTGATTCTTCACTCGTTTTCGTCATCAAAGACGACAGGGTCGCCGGTGCCGCCAGGAGATGGTGGACGAACGCCGTCCACTTCCATTCCCTTCTCAAGAACGGTTTCTTCCGTTTCAAGGGGCACTTCTTCACCGTCTGCAAGTTTTGCCATATCATCGGCGTTTGGCGCTTTGATGGTGCGCTCCACATCGGGGCTGTTGGCGTAGAGTTCACGCTTCAATTCACGGCTTTCATGGCTTCGGACCAACGAGAGTGAGTCCGCAAAGACGCGACCAACCACTTCACGGGTTCGCTCACTACGCCGAGCAGAATGAAGTTCGTGTTCCATTGAACTACGCCGCTCTTCCAATTCACGGAGTTCCGCAGTTCTGTCCTGAAGCGCTGCCTCAAGATCGGTCATGGTAAGCGTCATCTGTTGGAGGCGTTCATCGCGTTCAAACACATCGCTGTGGAGGCGGCGCTCACGTCGTCGGAGCGATTCATACTCACGGTTACGTTCGAGCAGGCGACGCTTCAACTCCTCAATTTGCTCAACCAAGTAATCGTGTTCTGCGGAAACGGACCTTGGGCCTTGCATGACCCGCTCGAGTTGCTCTTCCAATTCACCGAGACGTCGGTCCCGAGCATCGAGAAGACCCCTCAATCGGTCGGCGATGTCTCGAAGGCGCTGCCGTTCTTCCTCAAGTGCTTCGGAAGCGGCCTTCTCAACATCCAGTTGGCGCTGGCGCTCGTCAACTTGCTGCTTGAGCAGTCGAACCTCTTCTGCGGTGACAGAGGTCAAGCCCGCATCCGCAGCCTTTTGCAGGGCTTCGACCATTTGGGAAATACGCCCTTCCATCTCACCGATGACATCGTCTTGCTGTGTGGTGAGTTCACGGAGCTGGGCCACCTCTTCTTCCATGGCCGAACGCTCTTGTTGTGAGAGTGAGGATTGTTGGGAGGCAAGCTCCGCCTTGCTGTCTTCCAACAAACGTTCGAGATGGACGATTTTGGCATCGTTGTCTTTCAAGGTCGCTTCTACTTCTGCGAGACGGGCGACCTCAGGTGCGACGTTGTCGTGGCGTTCAGCGAGGTCCAACTCCACCACACGGAGGCGTTGCTTGACCGCAACGAGCTCATCGTTGCGTTTTCCCAACTCGTCCCAAGCGACCAAGACCTCTTCGACGAGTTGATCAACGGGATACCCTTTCAGCATCCCCTCAAGCGCAGCACGCTCGTCGTTGGAAGAGTTTCCAACACGTCGGATTCCACCAGGGGACGAACTCTCTACTGCCATACGGCTACGCATCGCAGATTTACCACACTTGAACCTTACCGCTTTCTTCAGGTACGAGAGGGCGTATTACGCACCCCTTCTCGGTTCCCGAATCAGTTGATGGAGGTGTACATGTCGTCAGGCATTTCGCTGGCGAGTTTGAGCGCACCAGCAGCGACCGAGTTGATGGGGTCTTCAACGCACCAAACACGAACATCACCGATGTCGGCGATTTCATTGGCCAAGCGGTCAGCGATGCCTTCGATCAGGGAGCCGCCACCCGAGAGGATGATGTTGTTGCGCAGAATCTGTTGGTACTCTGGGTCGGCGCCAGCGACGTTGCGCTTGATGGCGTTGCCGATTTTTGGGATGATGAGTTCACAGGCTTCCAAGATCAAATCGCCGATGTCGACCACTTGGCGCTTTCCTTCAACGGACAATTCAACGGTTACTTCGTGTGCTTCTCCACCGACATAGGAGGAGGCTTCCTTCCACTTTCGAACCATGTCCTTGGTGACTTGTGCACCGGTGTACTTTTTCTTGATGAGTTCCATCAGTTGAAGGTCCAACCAGTCACCGGCTTCAGTGATGGTCGTCTGGTCTTCATCGGTGGGGAAGGTACCGTAGACACGAGCGATATC
>PBUZ01000027.1 GCA_002728035.1 Methanobacteriota archaeon | reverse complement strand
GTTCCATGAGAACGTGCCGAATTCACCGGTGATGTCGCCAGGGATAGCGAACTTGTAGGCCTGAGTGTAGCTGTAGGACAGACTGGACGTGGCCTGGGCTCCGCCGGTAAGTGGCGTATCAATGCCCGTTTCGGTGTCGACACCGACGGTTGCCCATGCGTTCTTGGCGCTGTTGTAAACGAAGATCAGGTTCATGCCTGGGCCGTCCTTCGCAGCGATTTGCAAGTAGCCATCGCCGTTGTTGTGCCACAGGTTCTGGTTGAACTTGTTTGAACCGCTGTTCATACCGTAGTAACCGTACGCAGGAGCCGTGTTTCCACGGGTGAGCCAGTTACCGTAGAAGGTGCTGGTTCCGGTGTAGAAACAGGAGGATGAGCCCGTACCGCAACCGGAGGTGTCGAATTCGAAGAAGTATTCGTGCGAGTTGCTGTAGTAGGTCATCTGTCGGTCCATGAAGCCTTGCGGGTTGAAGTAGCTACCAGCGTGGACATCGGTGGTCAACACGGTCATCTTCTTGTGAGACGTTGGTGCGTTGGCCGGGTCAACGATGTCAACTTGGTAAGGCGTAGGCGTCGTTTGCGTACCGGTCAAGGCAGGTTCGTAGCCGACGTTGGCGCCGTTGCTGCCCTGGTTCAGGTCTTGGAACTTCCAGTAGTATTGGAAGTCATCACCGTAGGTCAAGTCGTCCACACGAGCCTTGAATTTACACTCGGTGGCGGTGCTGGAACAGGAACCGATGGAAACGAGTTCACCTGCGTCGAATTGGTTGTTGGAGCCCAATCCGTAGGTGGTGCTGCTCCACGAACTGCCACCGTCGGTGGAGTAGTAGAGTTGGGGTGCACCGGAGGAGGTGGTGTCAATTCCAGACATGTCTGTCAACTTGATGAAGAGCGTACGCTCACCCTCGATGTACGAATCAATTCCCGTGTAGGGAACGAAGTCCGAGGTTGGGGCATCGGCATCCGTACCACCCGAGTAGGTGATGAGGAGGTGAGAGTTTCGGCTACCTGAGGCAATACCGTAAGTGCTGAAGTAAGCGCTTCCGCCGGTGTAGTACTCACCGATACCAACGTTGCCATTGTTGCTCATGGCGTTGGTGATGATGGACACGCCACCGGAAGTTGCTGCACATGCCGTGGCAGAGTTACAGAGGTTGACGGTCTTCCAACCGGTTCCACTGCTGCTCACCGTTGCTGCGGATGGCGACAATCCGATGGAAGCCTTGAGGCTTCGAGCTGCCGTTCCACCGTAGTTCGTGGTCATGTAGGAGTTGCTGATGCTGTTGCCGTTGCACGAGCCGCTGCCCATGCTGTAGGAGTAGCGAGGTGCAAGGCCACAGTTCTCGAGCACCTTCACTTGGAAGGTTCGAGTCTGGCCGTATGCGTAGTTCATGTATTTCTTCCACTCGATCTTGTCAACGGTTGCTCCGCTTGGGAGAGCGCTGGAGGATGAGAAGGTGTACTTGTGCCATGGGATGTAGTAGTAGGAGCCGTAGTAGCGGTAGTGGCGTCGGTAGGTGTTGGTGTAGCAGTTAGCGTAGTAGATGTAACAGTAGCCACCGCTGGAGGAGTTCACACGGATTGAAGGGTCAATCACGATTGGGTAAACTCGGTCTTCGTCAAGGAGCCAGTCGGACTCAACCACGGTGATGAGAATGATCTCAGGACCGAAAACTTGAACGAAGAACGTACCCATGTATGGCTCGTCAGCGCCTGCTTCCATGATGATAGGAGCGGGAATCTCAACGAGCAATTCACCGGTTTCGACGTTGCGGATTTGAAGGTCTTCTTGCGTCTTGAAGAGGTCTTCACCGAGCATCGTCTCGCCGGAGAAGAGAGCGTAGCCAGCAGGCATGCGCAGACCTTCGCTGAGACCGAAGTATTCGGCTGCTTCAGGGAGGACTGGGACCTCACGAAGGACGAGGTTCTGCTTGACTTCTGTGCTCTCGACAGCGTAGTCGAGGTCGTAGCCTTCAGCGAGCGGGTAGCGGATGACGTTGCCACCAACTTCCACACCGTTTGGGCTAGGAGCTGTAATGAATGGTTCGGGAGCCGAACCTGATGCGTCCAAGGTGACGAGCATGGGGTTGATACCGGAGATGACCGGGTCAACATACTCGTTAGCCTGGACCGAGATGCCGTTTGCAACTTCAGGGGCGAAGTAGGTCGAGAAGGTGTTCTCGGTAACTCCCCAGCCCTCTGGGTAGGCCTGAATGTTCAGGTCAATGTTTTCCCAAGTGCCATCAGCGGACATGTAGTGAACAGGTTCGCTGCTCACCACTTGCGTGATGGTGCCATCCTCATTGAGGAAAGCCTTGGTCTTGGCGTCTCGCATCCCTTGTAGTTCAAGCGATGGGTCATATTCGTAATCTGCTTCAGCGATTTTTTCGGGGAGAGCAAAGGAATCCTCTGCTCCAGTGGTGGCTGCTTCCACAGACTCCACAGTTGCTGCTGCCTCGTTGTTGTCAACGTAGCCGCTCATTGGCATGAGCACCATCAATGCGCACAACAACAGTGCAACCCCGATACCGCCGAAGACGGTCTTNTTCTGGTTATTCTTGTTTCCCAACATATGTCATTCACCCCATACGGACTGTATGCAGTGCATCCCACGCCTTACACCATTTATATTGGTTGGGGTGCAAAATCTTTGAAAAAATGTGGCAATCAGGAAAAGTGCCGCCTGAAATTTACCAAAATCCCGCTCGGTTTTCGCTGAGAAACGACAGAAAACCGGTGGAAAAATATCAACTTTGAAAATGACACCGTGTTGGTTCACCCTTGAGCATCAAGCGTCGTTCTGCTCAGCGATGACCCGGGAGGCGATTTCACGAATGTCCACTGTGTATTGGTTGGCCATTGGCATGTCCATGGGGTCCACGCCATGAATGGCATTCAGCCAAACGTAGGTGCCGGTATCCTTGGCGATTTCACCTGCATGGCCTTTGGCATCGGTAAAGATGGAGGATTTTTTTGACCCCGTCAATTGATTCACGTCATCGTTGAGTTCGCCGTCTTCAAACATGGTTCGTAGTTCGTACATCACCGCCCCATGATGGAAGGTGAAGATACCCGTACCAGGATAATCCTCTCGAAGGTCGTCGGAAAGGTTCCCCCAATACGGCCAAAGGTCAAGGGTTGAATTCGCTGCATACTCATCTGCATTTTCGTACTCCTCTGGGTAATCCTTCCATGGCATGGCAAGACCAATACGGATGTTGGGATTCTTTTCCACAGCGTAGTCCGTGAAATTCCAGATGGCTTGGTCGGTGTCCAGTGTCTCGATGAATTCAGGCGAGCAACAAATCATGACGAGCACGTCAATTTCACCGGTGTCAAGGAAGGCTTTGATGTTGGCTTGATGCTCAGTGTCCTCCCACAACAAGCCGGGTGAACCGGATTCGCCACCGCTAAACTCGATGTATTGGGCGTGCTTCTTGATGCCGGCTGTGTGTGCATATTCCTCGGTCAACTCTGCAAAGGGTCGTCCGAAACTGTGCCCAATGTAGAGAACGTTGTCATCGGCGCCATCGACATCGGCTGGAATTCGACCAGTTATGTCATCACCACCTCCGCCTCGTCCCAAGCACCCGGAAAGGGAGAGGGTCAGCATGAGCAAGACGACCCCTCCTGTTCGGATCAACTTCATGGAGTTAATACGATCCAAATCCTATCTATGCGTTTGGTATCAGCAGCGATACTGGTTTTAACATCCGAGTTGGAATGTAAAGCTGACGATGATAACGTGGCGCTCTAACGACCAATGAGTGGAGATAGAATGAGAAAAGGCCAGGAGGGCCGCCGTAGCGACCCCCCCAGCGTTGTACACCTCAGTGAGGTGGATGTGCTTCAGCGGAAGTCAGGGATCAGTAATCCCAGTCCTTGCCTTCGCCGCCTTCACCATCTCCACGGGAGAGGATGAATGCTCCTGCGATGAACGCCACGATGACAACGCCACCGATGAGGCCCCAGGTCCAGGTTGGAACGCTGGACGAGGTGTCATCGCCAGTGTCGCCAATGGTACCGGTGCCGTCGTTATCGTTGCTGTTGTCAGCAATGCGCGTGTCGGTGATGGAGTTCATCGAGGCTGCAGCGTCCATGTTGCCGAGGTTGTCCATGGGCACAGCGGTGAAGAAGTATTCTTGGCCCGTGCGGATGGCAGGCATGTCAACGGTCAACGTGGTGGCATCAGCACCCATGGTGCCTGGACAGAAATCAGCGTCTGTAGGCATTCCACCAGCCGTGAAGTCCTCAGTGGACCAGCACACGTGCCACATGGCAACATCGCTGGTGTCACCGGTGATTTCCCAGGTGAAGACCCACGTGTCGTCCTGAGCGCTAACTCCGAAGTTGCTGGCAGCAACATCACCGTCAACTTGCTTGTCGGCCGTGACATCCTTAATTCCAGGCGTGGAACAACCTTGCTCGTTGCAGACAGCGACCTCAACATGGTAGGTCTCACCGTGAGTGGTTTGAGAACCGCTGTAGGTGTAGGAGCGGTCTTCATCGGCCACGGTGGTGTTGAAGGCGCCGGCACAATCAGGAAGACTGAGGGCTTGACCTGGGCTAACACAAACACGGATGCTGTCGGAGGACAGCAACGTTCCAGTGATATCCCACGACATAGCGATGGCTCCACCACGGGTTGCTTCAGCGTCAAATCCGCTAACAGCGGCATCAGGGACGGTGGCCTGGGCGAGTTCGCCGCCCATGAGAATCATCTTACCAGGGCCCATGATGGGGAGGTCGCTTGGCACCACGTAGGTGAACTTCTCCGTTGTTGCGTCAACATCGGTAGCAGCGTCGGACAGGATGACCCACTTGCTGTTGCTGTCAATGTACCATAGCGAGGTTGCTCCGAGGTCCTTGGCAACGATCACCGAAACGGATTGATCCAGCACTTCGCTGCTGTCCTTGGTGAAGCTCGGTGCGTAGTCCAGAGCCGCAACGGCTGCGTAGGTTCCAGTGTAGCCTTCGAGTTGTTCTTCTGCATAATCAGCAGCGTTGGCGTCGGTGAACGTGGTGATGCTGAATTCAGACACACCGCTGTAGTTCACGCTGTACTGGATTTCAACACCGGCATCGCTGGTGGCAGTAGTGACCACGCTGTTCCAAACAAAGTGGTCGATTTCCTTGGACACTTCGCCGCCGTGTTCGTCAGTGACGACAACGGTCACCGGGAAGTTGCCGATGAAACTGGGGAAGACGGGCGTGGTACAGACGGTGGCGCCCGATGCTTGGCTACCTGCGCAACCATCAATCCAGCCACCAGGGTAGGTGTAGTTGAAGTTGAGACCATCGCCAGACGGGTCGTCCACGTCAAAGGCAGAAACGGCAAAGACAAGTGGCGCTTCCTGACCAACGACGATCGGGAGGTCCGAGGTCAACTCAAAGGAGGTGATGACCGGGAGGTTGTTGATGACGTCTACAATCATGGTGACATCGTTGTTGCTGGTGCGCATGTCAGTGCCACCGGACCAGGGAACTGGGTCGGTGTCTGTGCTGGACTTGTCGTTCATGTGGAGGCTGAAGTCGATGGTGTACTGTCCGGGTTCCATGGTGGTGAACATACAGACCGAACCGCCCATGATGCCCAATGGAGCCCACGAGTAGGGCATGTCGGTGCCTTGGAGACATTCCGTCAGCACGCCGCTGTCCAGTTGGTTACCATCAAGAGAAACGGTGTAGGAGACGTTCCAACCGTATTCCTTGGTCATCTTGCTGCCGCGGTGTTCGACATCTGCGTAAATCAAGGAACAACCGACATTGAGGTCGCCGTCCTCGCCTTCCTGCGTGAAAGTGGAAGCGGCACCGGTACAATCGGAGTTGTAGCCTTGGTAGATACCCATGCGTGAAATGCGAATGTCGTCGTAGACATCGCTGCTTCCCGAGATCATGTCGGAGTCCGTCCTTGGACGGTCATCGCCTTCCTGCGCAACCTCACAGAGGTTGTTCCAGGTGGTGACGTTCTCGTTTCCTTCGGAGGCATCCGAAGACTCAACACATTCTTCGTACTGACCGTACATGGTGTATTCGACGATTTCCGCCGTCAGTTCCCAAGAGGCATCTGATGCGGTTCCTGGCGTGACTGACCCGGACATTTCCCACGTCGTCTGGTAGGAGAGGACCTTCCGGGTATCGGTTGTGGTTGCGTTCGGGTCCGTTTCGTTCTGGTAGGTGTCCACGGTTGCATCGGTTCCAGCAACCACATCGTTGATGGTCAACGTTTGGCCTCCAAGGGTCCCAGTGGCTTGACTACCGGGGCTGAAAGCAACACGAACGGTGACATTTCGTGGGTCAAAGGTGTCAGAGCCGTCAGCGGTGACCTTCAACTTGAAATCAATGTCGCCTTCGGTGGAACTGGCATCGAAACTTGAGGATTCCAATTCCTCTGCGGTACCGTCGCCATCGGCGTCGGCAACCCAAACGAGGTCAACTTCAACATCGTACCAGTCTTCGACAAGAACGTACACGAGTTCGGCGTTGTTGGCCGTGTCTACGTCGCCGGGAGCGCCGACCGAGATTGAGACCATGTACTCGCCACGGATAGGCGTCCATGTGATATCGCCCCCACCGCTTGGGAGTTGAAGGGTGGATTTGCCCCCTCCGAGGAAGGAACCTGCGGTGAGTGGGTCAGTGGTTCCGTCGTAAAGACAAACGGATGCGTCATCGCACATCACGTCGGTGTTGGACCAGATGAGGTCGTTGCCATTTGCGTCTTTTGCAACATCGCCAACAGCACGGCTTGAATCCGTGAGGTAAACGGTGACCGAGTAGGACATCTCTGTGATGTCTGCGGTTCCGTCGTTCTTGATGTAGGCGGCGAACGTCGTTTCTTCGCCCACCTGCAAGGTGTTGCGGCAACCCTGGTCGTTGCACGTGGTTTCTTTTGGCGTTGTGATGGCAACCACCGTCGCGTCCGCTCCAGAGCGTGCGCCGGTTTCCTCGATTACCACTTGTTCTTCTAGCTCATGCATGTCCATGCCGGCGAGGAAACTCGTCAGCAACAACATCACGAGGATTACAGGTGTCATATTCTTCATGTCTATACCCCCGAAGGTTCGGTATCCCTCCCCACGCCATGCGTCGTATTTATACTATGGGCAGGGTGAGTCAGCGAGAAAAGCGGCCTTTTTTTGCGTTTTTCGCNTGTTTTCGGNGATTCCNNTGCGCTTTGACTCNACAAATGGTGCAATTTTTTTGTANGTGAATTGAACAACCNCNNAAAGGATATTTTTCACGCACTACGNAGCGCAGCAGAGGGTGGAATTTTGGAGGCNTGACGAACGGGAATGTATGTGGTGATGAGTACGATGAACCAACCGAGGAAGAACAGCCCCAAGGTGCCNGCCCAAGGGAAGGAAAACACGGCACCTTCAGCCTCCCAGATGGCTTTGTAGAGAACCACATGGAACCCGTAGCCGATGACAAAACCATTGAGCATACCGAGCAGCGCCACCCAGGAAACCTCCAGAGAAAAGAGTCGAAGCACGTGTCGCTGACGGAAGCCCACCGCCCTGAGCATACCNATGGTGGCACGCCGTTCGCTCACGTTTCGAACCGTCACGACACCAATCCCCGCTACACCCACCAGCAAACCCAAGGCAAGGTAGCCTTCAAACAGGGATAAGATNGCAAGAACCAGCGACTGGATGATCGAAATTTCTTCGGCAACGGTCTGAACGTTGATGTTCTTTGAGGCCAATTCAACATCCAGCACCGCCTCAAGTTCGCTGGCTGCTTCCCGGACTTCGGTTGACTTTCCTTGAGCAGGGAGGTCCTGCCGTTCGTGGTCCACGCCTGGAAGTGAATCCGGGGCGACGCTCACNTACATCCTTGTCATCTCTCCACCGAATTGTTCGGCGACGACTTCGCCGTTCATCCAAACCCCGGGAGAGAAGATGTAAGATGACTGTTTGAGGAAGCCCCCAACGGTCATTTCTCGGGTGTTTTTCGGGTTTGAAAAATCAATTAGCAAAATTGAATCTCCAATTGAAAATTGAAGGGGCACCAAGGTGGTNCCATCCGCCGTGGATTCGAGGCCAAACGAAGCGTCCAAGAACACGATGTTTTCGAAATTTGAAATCGAAATCCAAGCCTCATCAGACGTGTTTCCAAGGCTCGTATCCCAAGCGTGAAGCGGAAGACCCCCGTGTTGAATAAAACCGTCATCAACGCCTCGGAGNATATACGGCATACGCTCCCCTTCAACGTCTTGAAGATGAACCGGTGAGCGATAGACGCCGCCCACCGCATCGATGTTGCTCATGGCTGCGTGGTCAATGCCCCACTCTGATGGGTCGGAGGACAAATCGATGGGCCGGGAGCGGGTTGAGGTTAACAACAACTCAAATTCACCTTCAGCTTCTTCAACGAAATCTGAGGAATAGGTGTCAAATTGCTCGGTGTAGCCCGCCAAGACCACCACGGAAAACATCGTGATGGAAAACATCCCCATCACCACAGCCGTGCGAACGGGATGGGCCAATGGATGTGCTAAGGCAACGGAGCCCACCGGACCGGTTCGACGGGTCATCCACGAACGCTTAGCCAACCAACCGACGACTTGGGGGGCGATACTGGTCAACACCAGCACCCCGGCGAAGACTTGGAGGAGGCCAAGGACGATGAAGGCCAATTCGTTGGGGTCCATGTTCTGCCGAACCGGGTCAATCGGTGCGAGGGCCAACGTCCACAGCAAAAACAGCACACCGATTGCTCCGAGGGTGTTGCGAGCAGCATATCGGGTCCAACGATTCACGGGATGATTTCGGTTGAGCAGAACAGGCAGTTGCCAAGTGAACAGCGGCGTGAGCAACAAAATCAAGCCCACACCCAAGAGGATGTAGGAGGCATACGACAAGCCACCCTCAAGACCGAAAAGAAGCAAGCCAAGCGTGCACAAACCGATCAGCCCGAAGGCGATAACTTGCAGCAAGAAGACACCCCAAGGCACACCACGCTTCAGCATAGGGCGCGCCCCGCGGAGTGCTCGAACGATGTTCAACTGTGCGTTGAACACGGCGCTTGACCACAACAAGAGTAACGCCAGGAGCGCCCCCCAAATCCAGCCGGCCAAGAAGGAATCCAATGTCCACGAGAAAACGAATTGTTGGGCGCCCACTGAGGAGAAGATGGTGGAGAAGCCAACCGAGATGAGCCATGCCAAACCCAAACCAAGCACAGAACCAAATCCACCGGAGACAAAGGCGAGGAGTGCCCCCTCGTAAACGAAGAGAGCCCGCGCATCGCTGCGACGCAAACCCAAGGCCCGGACGGCTGCGAGTTCAGTTCGGCGAACATCCGCCAAGAGCATGATGATGGTCAAAGAAAGCAACACTCCGGCGGCCATGGTGAAGGTACCAAACACGAGGAACATGGCCGACAAGGCACCGGAGGACGCCTCGGCTTGTTCGCTTGCATCAAGTTGGACGGCTTGCACACGAAGGTGGACGTCATCAAGCCCGCTTTGCTGGTCAAACCAGGCTTGAATAGCGAGCGTGGACGTAGCGTTTTCCGAACCGAAACCGGAACCAGAAAACATCAACAAAGAACGGTCATCGGCCTCAGCCAGTGCTAGGACTTCTGCATCAGCAAGAGAGACAAGCCCCAAGACCACCGCATCCAAATCAGCGAGCTGGTCAAACCCTTGAACCGATGTGTACGTCCCTCCGTGCAGGAGCACAGTGGCCGTGTCGTTGCCGTAGGCATAGGGTAGCACGCCGGTCATGGAAAGCGA
>PBUZ01000026.1 GCA_002728035.1 Methanobacteriota archaeon | reverse complement strand
CACGAGTCAGCACACCGTCGCTGTGCTTGTTGTAGCCGATGACTTCGTCAATACCGGTGATACGACGGGCAATACCGCCACCTGGCGCTTCGACCACTTCTTGGAAAATGGCGAAGTTCAGGTTGTCAAAGAAACGAATGGGGACGTTGATCGGGTCACCCGTAAATCGCTGAATCATCTTGACGATGGACGATGCGTGGAAGGTCGCAATGACGGGGTGACCCGTCTGCATGGCTTGGAAGGCGGTTGCCCCTTCCACACCACGAATCTCACCGATGATGATGTAGCGAGGTCGACTTCGCAAGGCGGCTTTCAGCAGGTCGAACATTTCCACACGGGAGTCCTCGTTCTTGGCATCACGGGTGACAAGGCGTTGCCAGATTTTGTGGCGAACCTTCACTTCAGGCGTGTCTTCTGCAGAATAAATCTTGACGTTGTGGTCGATGAACGGCAGGATGGCATTGAGCGTCGTGGTCTTTCCAGATGCCGTTTCTCCGGACACCAGAACGGACATGCCGTATTCAAGACAAATCCAGATGTAAGCAGCCTGTTGCGCCGACATGGTGCCCCATTTGATGAGTTGAATGACCGAGATGGTTTCTTCGGCGAACTTACGGATGGTGAACGATGGCCCGAGCATGGAGACGTCGTCCGAGAAAATGATGTTGATACGTGAACCATCGAGGAGTACACCGTCGATGATAGGTTTGTTATCCGAAACTGGACGTCCGATACGCTCGGACATGGCGCGAAGATAACGGGACAGAAGTTCTCGCTCTCGGAACCGGATGTTGGAGGTAACCATGCCAAACACCTTGTGGTCCATGTGAATGTGTTTGAGACCCACCGAGTGAATATCTTCCAGCATCTCATCGGAAAGCAGGGGTTCGAGTGGACCGTTTCGAATCAGGTCACGAATCACGACATAACTGAGGCGTTCTCGTTGAGCTTGGGTGACGGTCAATCGCTTATCGTCCATGCCAACCATTTCCCACAGACGGCCTTGGCGGCGCACGATGTTTCGGGCTTCAGTATCCAGGATAGTGTAGCGCTCAATCATCTGTTGAAGGATGTTCTCAAACTCGTTATCCGTGGTGAAGGAAGGTGCCGTGGGAGCCTCCTGCAGCAACGTTTCCACAAGTTCGCGGCGAATGTTCTCTTCCTCCTCGGTGAGTTGAGGCTCCAGCCCAAACCAGAGAATGGTTCCCCCGCCGTCGTCGTCAGCGGGTGGCTCGTAGATGTGAACAAAAATCGGTTCTCGGGTCACGTAGATGAGATTGAGTGGACGTTCCTTCTTGGCGTCCCTGTCAAGGGGACCGTAGTAGATCGGACGGGAGCCATAGCGCATTTCGAAATCACGTACCCACTCCGCAACGTGCGGGTAGGCTGCCATGACGCCGTTGAGGTCGCCCTTTGCAAATCGTGGTTCGTCTGCCATGCAATCCCTCCTGTCAGCTCACCGCCGTGATGTCGACGATGAAGCCCATACCGGGCTCAACACGCCAACCGATCGAACTCTGAATCGGGCCTGCGGCTCGAAGGAATCGCGTGATGATGATGTTCCGTTTGATTTCTCCACCGATCATGGCGTTGTCCAAATCAAGCACCACTTCGGCAGAGGCTCGCAAGGTGTGAAGCAAGGTGTGGTCCATTTCTTCAGGGTCTGCACAGAGCATGAACGAGCGACCATCAGCGGCGATTTTTCGAAGTTGTTGAATCAAGGCAAAATGGTCGGCCTTGGTGCCCTTTTCGGGCATCAACGAACTGGCTGAATCGAGGACGATGACGTCGGCTGCGGGGATGGCAGGGCTGCTGAGCACCTCTTGAAGCGTCACGTCTTGACGTGAATCTGCAATGGTACCGTACCTGCTCATCACCATCACTTGGCCCTTGCGCATGGCTTCGGTCATGCCGTAACCGATGCTCTCCATCTGTTCGACCCAACCGCGCGTGGTCAATTCCGTCGTGATGACGAGAACCTTCACGCCGTTGTGGACCATGCCATGGATCAGGCGTTGAGCGATGAGTGATTTTCCTGAACCTACCTTTCCTTGGAGCAAGTACAGCGAACGGTTCGGCATGCGCAGCCCCATCGAGTCTGCCAGCGAATCCGTTTCAACCTCAAACGGGAAACCGTCCTCAACGGGCTTGTGGGCTGTCATGAACGGATTGTCATCAGACGACATTGAGTCTCACCTCCTGTGCGGCCGTCACGGGCTCAACGTTTCCGTTGACAACAACCGATTGACCGGCGAAATAGATGGAGACGTCATCGCCATTGGTAAATCCAGACGCGGTGACAAGTTCAACCTCAAGCAAGAGCCCTGGTTCCCAATCGGTCCCGGAAGGAAGAACCGTTTCAGATTTGGAGTTCGGAGCCACACCGTTGACCAACACTTCGTAACTCGATGTGCTGAGATCGTGTTCACCCGTGTTGACGAAATAGAGGGTCATGGTGTTGGTGGAACCAACAAAGTTGACCATCGCAAGATCACCTGCGATGCTCACGCCGACCTCGTCTTCCAAATCAGCGGCTCGTTCTTGTTGTTGAAGGGTACGAACGGTTTCACTCCATTGCCCGATCAAGATGGCACTGGCGCCTCCTGAAATCAACAGGGCCGTGATGAGCATGATCATGGATGAAGCGCCACCGTCTGCCATCATATCACCCCAATACCGTTGAAACGGACAAAGGTCCCGCTGTCAAACTCAAGCGCTGGTCCCCCGAAACTGAGGCGTTCCACCACACCAATTCCACCGTCTCACCGGAATACCAGTTTTCGGATGAAATGCTGGAGGTGTAGACGCTGGAGAAGGTGGTTGCGTTGTTTCCATCAACGAACAACCACATGTCATCGTGAGGTACCGTAACCGAGCCTGTGTTGGTGAGGTTGGCATAGATGACATTCCCAAGGGTGACGGTGAACGTGGCGGTTGAGGTTGGCGTACAAGCCACATTGCACGTAAGTTGCAACGTCGGGGCCGAACTGTAATTCCCATGGCTGGTGATGACCATGGAAGTGATCGAACCGCTGTTGGTCGTGAATGTGCCTTGCAGCCCACCTGTCCCCGATGAGGCCGCAAAGGTCCCGTCGGTGTAACCTGCTCCTGCGCCGGTGATGGAGATGTCCACCACCGCACCTTCCCAGAGTTCTGCGTCATCAAGCGTGAAGGTTGGAATGGGGTCGTCTGCATTTTCGATCCGTTCAAGTCCGGAATCTATTTGCATGGTGATGGACTGATATGCCATCGAAAAGACCACCAGCATCGAAATGCCGACAATCAATCCCCCCACGCCAACCGATGCGCCCATGTCACTCTTCTCCTCGAAGTAAGTGGAGTTGACGCCACGATGATACCAAGGCTGAGAAGACCAGCAATTGCCTGTGAGGCAAGTGGTCTTCAAGCGCAGTTTCAGGGTCGCCGGGTTCAGCGAGTTGAACAATCGCCAACACCGAATCGCCTTCTTCTTGCGTCAGCATGCCGGATTCCATGGCCTTCTGAGTAAAACTCACCGCTGCCATGCCCGACATGTGGTCGAGAAGAAGCGCCGCTACCGTGGGAGCCCCTGTGCTTGATTGCCCGCTTCCAGAGCCACTCGAACGAGGGGCGACGAGGAACGGGTTCGCTGCAAGGGCTTGTGCTTCGTAGAGTTCCACGAGTTGACCTTGGTCATCCTCCATCATGCGAGCAGTACCACCAACTTCGACAACTTCACCGCTTGCGGTGATGATGCGATCGCCGGAGGCACCTTCATCGTCGTCTTCATCAATCCCATATTCTGCCGCTCCGCCCTCTGATGAGGACGTTTCGCTCACGGTCACACCCTCATCAAGTCGGTGTTCAACCATGCGCAGGACATCCTCGACCATATCGAGGCGACTGCTGATGAGTCGCTCGAGACCCGAGGTGTCCACCGTTGCATGGGCGACCGGCGCCGGGGCAGCGGCTGGAGCAAGCGTCGCAGCCACGTTTGGCACGCTTTGCTGACTGTTGAGCCGAGCCCTGGTCGGACCAGGTGAAATTGTCCACGCATCTTCTTCCGTCAGCATCCCCTGTTCGGGGAAAGGCACCTGCTCGATGGCCACATTGGCCAAAATTTTGAGGCGTTCCTCGCTGAGGTTTTGGTCTGCGCTTTTACTTCCACCGGAGTTTCCACTAAATGGCCAAGCCATTCAATCATCCTCCTTGATGCTCTTGCCAAATTGGCGTGAGCATCAACCATCAGATGAGGGACTCTCCGTCTGCGACGCTTGAATCAAAGGTCTCGTAGGTCGTTCCCATGCCCTTGACGTGGATGTGAAGGGTGACATCACCCGAATTGCACGTAGCAGGCGTGATGGCCATGATGAAACCTTCCGTTGAGGTCACCGTGGATTCTGCATTTCCAGCAATATCGGTCATTGTCGCACTAGCATCGTCACCAGCAATGGTTTCGGTGTTGGTTCCACAATGCATCTGGAAGAGCATGTCCGCTTCGGCGATATCGGAGCTTCCAGGGGAAGCCACGAGGATGAAGTTGTAGACAGGGCCGTTGGTCTTGAAAGCGCCAACGATCTTGACCTTTCCACGCATGCTGTTTTGTGTATCGTCACCGGTTTCTTGGGCGTTCTGCTGGAGTTTCTCACCCGTCTGGATGATAACAGCAGATGCAACGGCAGCCACGAGAATAAGTGCGATGAAGACGATCATGGCACCGATACCGATGGCTGCGTAGGTGTCGTTTTGTGGGTTGTTTTCTTTGTTCGTTTGCATGGTAGTCACCTCAAATTACAAGTTCTCCTGCACTAGCTGGGAGATTCAAAACCTCGTATGTCATACCTGCTGATGCTGATTGAATGTAGAGCGTTGTTTCTTCACCAGAACATGTACCCAAATCAAGGGTAGCCACGTAGACCTCATCGGACAGCATGGAAGCTGCAGCGCCACCGCCGTCGAGGTTGTTCAGGTTACCGTTGAAGGTGTCTTGGTCTGTTCCTGAGGCGCAGACGGCGACCCACTGTATGCTGGCTGCAGTGACGTCATCGCTACCGGGAGCCAACTCCACGGTCACATCAACGTCGTTCGCACCGCCACGCACAGCGTTGACGATCATGACCTTGGACGAAATAGCGTCCTTGGTACCTTCGCCTGCTTCTTGGGCGTTCTGTTGCAATTTTTCTGCCGTCTGAATAATGACAGCAGAAGCCACCGCGGCCACAAGAATCAATGCAATGAAGACAATCATTGCACCAATACCGATGGCCCCGAGGTCATCGCGGTTTTCGTTTTTCATTTCGTTTTTCATGTTTTTCACCATTTTTTGTTTTTCTCCCCCGCTTCTACGGGTGGAATTTGATACGGTCAGAGAGGACCTCCATGACCAAGGTTGATGCGAAGTGGCATGCGGACAACAGCCACCTCGTCTGGAGCGAGATTGCGGATGAGCGGAAGTTCCTCGGCGACAAAGCCACCGGGAATCCACGGCGAAAGAAGGACTTCTGAGAGCGGTTCCATGGAACGGTTTTGCACCCGCATGGTCACCGTGATTTCTCCTGAACGCATCTCGTATGCGGTTGCTATTGCAAGTTTTCGCGTCAGGGGCGTGTCATCGGAGCCCAAACGGTAGTCGGGCTTGATGTCGAAGCGAAGAGGAATGTTTCCGCCGGGTGCAATGATGGGAAGATCGACGTTCGAGGGCGTAGCCGTCCAACCTTCGGGAACTGGTGGCCGCAGTCGAAGCATGGGCATCGGAATGGGGCCATCGTTGATGATGCGGACCAGCAAAACGCCCGCTTCGCCACCTGCAGGCCATCGTGTATCGACGCCCATCCAAAAGTGGCGGAACAAGAACGGATTCAGCGTCGAAGTGTTACCGCCAATCATGTCTTCCAGCAGGTCTTCAACCTCTTCGGTCGAGGCACGGATATCTCCCATTTCAGCAGCTGAGGTCGCCTCTCTCAGCTTGTAGAGAATGCGTTCTGCTTCCTCAAGGGAGATGTGTTTATGCACGAGCAGACGGTGAAGCATGGCGATGCTGCGACGCAAGTGGAGAACATCCTCTTCAAGTTCCTCAAGGGTACGCTCGGCGCGCTTGATGGTTTTCTTGGCTTTGCTCAGTTGATGGATGTTGAGGTACACTTTGGCTTCACCCAAATCCATCTCGGTCTCCGCCAGCGATGGGTTTTCTCGGCGGGCTGCTTGCCGAGCGATGCGCTCAAGCGTTTGAGATGCCTCAAGGATCCCTTGCTCCCTCCTGGCACGGTCCTGAGCGAGCATGTCCGCAGGCGTGTCAGCGACAACGGCGTCATCTTCAGGCACTGTTTTCCACCTCCCCGTCATCATTGCCTATGGAACCGACGAGAATGGGCTGGTAATCCTTACCGCCGTCGTCGTCTTCGTCTTCCTCGTCTTCTTCTGCCTCGTCGTCACCGAGAACCGATGAGAAATCAAGGCCTTCGTCTGCCAAATCGTTGAGGAGGCGGGCTGGGTCACTCAGGTCCCGTTCGATGCGTATCGACCTGATCTCAGCATCGGTCATTCGACCGTAGAGGTTGCCATACAGTTTATCTGAACGCTTGAGGAGGTACCAGACACCGATGCTGATGATGAGGAAGTAGGCGCCCATCACAGCCACGTTGTTTTGATCCACAGAGAGCTGTGGGGGAAGACCCAGCACGATGGCCAACATCCCGAGAACAGGGATGCAGAGAATGATGGTCAATTGGCGTCGGCTATCGTTCAAGGCCTCAAAGTGGTCTGAGTATACGGTTGAGATGCCCTTCCTGGCGCGTTGATAATCTTCGTGAATGAGCCGGAATTCTTCGCTGCTCTTCCATGTCATACGCCAAATCCACAGCGCACACAAGACCAACACGGCAGGCCCCCAGTAAACATTCGAGAAGAGGTGGAAAGCAAAGCCAAAGGCCAACACGCCTGCGTAGATACCACCCAGCTGCCATTTCTCCGATTGAGACGACAGGCGAACGAACACGATGGAAAGAAGCGCCGCAACGACACAGGCGATGAAGGCAGCCGAGAGGTCGGGCGACCATGATTGGACCGTCTCTTGACCCAATTCCACACCCTGAGAGCGATCGTTGTCCTCGTTGTTGCCGTCACCAACATAGAGATAGGTGAGCGTGACATCGCATTGAATTTCCTTGGAGACTTCCCACCAGTCGATGACTGCGGGACGTACATCCCATGTGAAGGTGTGCGATTCTGTGGAACCCAAAATACCCAGCATCTCGGCATCAGAGAGCACCTCCACGTCCCCGTTGCAGTCCAGAACGGGTGCAATTCCGAGCGCCTGAGCGGTTCCCAAGTTTTGGACCTCGACGAAATATGTGGTTTCTTGGCCTTCAAAGAACGCGTCGGGATCTGTCGGCCCTTGCGCAACGATGGCGGGGTCGGAATAGACCGCCAGCGTGTAGGTGAACACTTCTTGGTCGTAGACGGTGTAGCCGTTGTTTTCGGTTGGATGATAGAGTCGGAAGGTCAAGTCCCAACCATCGCCGGAAAGGATGTTCGGGGGGTTGGGAGCGTCGATGAACAACTGTATGGCATCGGTCGTCACCCAAGGTTGACGAACGGGAAGCGTGATGCGGGAATCGGCACCAAGGCTGCCCGAGCCGCAAATATTGTCCAAATCGAGCGGATAATCCGTGTCATCAACTCGAATAAAGAACGACCATTCGTACAGGGATTCATTTTGTTCAATAGCGGCAAAGTCAAGCAATCGGTCAGCCCGACAAAGTTCCAATTCGTAAGCCACAGAACTTTCTGGCCCGGTGGGAATGTGCGAGTAAACGATTGGATAGGCGCGTGGTCCGTTGTCCTGCGGCGGTGAGACGGGGGTGTCGCTGAGTTCGAAGAATCGATCCATCCGAAGGTCGGTGTAATACTCTGCACTGCCTTGAACTGCGGCATCTACAGGGTCAAGGGAGACGATGAGGTTGGCTGCAAGGGTCAGCGCAGGCTCGGTAGCGGTGCTTCGGACCACGAAACTCAGCTGAGTAGGTACATCACGCTTCAATTCAAGGGTAGATGGTGCTGTATTGGAAATTTCCCAATCCGTGCTTGGTGTGGCCAAACCACCTTGAAGCAGCGTGTACGAGAGGTTCACCACCACGTCTTTGTTTCCGGTGTTGGTGATGGTGACATCCCATGTCCTGTCAAAGGAGCGATGGTAGTACATCGTTGTCGGCCAGTCTTCGACTTCAACGATGAACAGAGGGGCGACGATGAGGTTGAATCGATGGACCTTCAATTCTTCGTCCGTGGTTGCGTTGAGGATGCGCATGGTCACAGGGTAGATGGCGCCGTTGAGCATGTCATCCTCTCCGCCGAGTGCTGGAACGTCAACAACAAAACTACCGGTCATGCTCTCGTCCACATTAATGGTCATGGGTTGCGTCGGAGGCGTGACGGTCCAGTTTCCTTCTACGGTGGCTTCGACGATGAGCTCTTCAACGAGGTTACCGTTGTTGAAAATCGTGAAATTGACCATTTGCGATTCTCCAGGAACCACGCCGTACTCCTCGTTCTCAGTTTCAACCATGATGCCGTGTTGCTCACTGATGTTTCCGATGATATCTGACGATAGGTTCAGCCCGGATTCGATGTTCGAAACCCACACGGTTGCTTTGTATTCGGTGGCTGCGAGGGCATCATTGGTTGGCTTCAAACGGACACGGACGGTTGATTCGTAACCTGCGCCAACGGTGACAACGGTTGGAGTTTCAAGCACATATTCAACTTCACCTGCTGCAGAGGTGTCCAGCCAAACGCCAAAGATTGCTGGCGTGTTCCCGTCGTTGCTGATGACCACACTTGTCGTGATCTCGTCGCCAATGGACATGTTGACTTCCTGACTGGTGGGGCTGAGCGAAGCGCTCACCTTTTCACCGACGCGAATCGGCACATCAAAGGAAGAAATGTACGCGCCTGATGCGACCTCTTGAACCTCAATGGTGAGTGTTTCAACGCTGTTTGCAGGGGCCATAGGAGCAGTGGTGATCACGAGGCTGAAGTTCTTGATGTGGTCATCGGAGTTGGCAGGGTGGTCGGCGACGTCTGCAGGCACAGAGAGAACGGTTGTCGACGGCATCAAACTGGTCGAAGAGAACGAGGCAACCCAACCGGATGGCAAGGAATCGGTCATCACCAAACGATAGGAGGTCATGTTGTTGCCCGTGTTGGCCAGCCCAATGGTGTACTCTGTCTCTTCGCCAACCATGGCGTCAAGGACGGAACCGTTGTGACCAACTGCACCCAGAACGGGCGGTATGTTGATGGTAAGATTTTGCGTGATGGCCGACGGAATCACGCCTGAACCTTGATGCACGCCACCGAGCGTTGGCGTGGCCGTTACTGGAATCGAAAGCGACCCTGAGACAGGATAAGCGTCCGCTGGGCCTTGAAGCGTCATAACGGCGTTGGCGCTTTGACCCAAGGAAAGACCCGGGAAGGCGGTTGGAGAAAGGCCGATGGCCCAACGGTTTGGCTCGTTGAAACCACCCGATGAATCCGAAGTAAAGACCGCTGCACCCAGTGTAAGCGTAGCATCAACCGTTTCGGACAAATCAGTGACCAAGTTGTGGCGGACTTCCAAATCGAGGTCGAGGATTTCTTCAAGCCCCATTCCTTGCTGGGCTTGCATGACTTGTTCAACCGTCATGTCGATGGAGGTTGTCGGAAGACCTGGGTCGACCACAATAACCGGGAGGATGGTGACGGGGGTGGCGCCCAAACTAGGAATGCCCCCGTGAATTGATGTCGCTTGAGCCCAAACGGACATGGCGTCACCCGCTCGGTTGTATTCCGCTGCCACCAAGGGATTCTTGATGACGGGCGGGGTGACCGAAATCGAAACGGTAACGGATTCGGAGACATCCAAGATGCCGGTTGTTGGGCTCGAGAGGGAGATGTCCCAATTGAGCGGATTGGTCGAAATTCCAGCACTGATAAGGAAGGACGTGGGCGTGTTGCCTGTGTTTTGAACCTCGACCTGTAGGGTGCTGGTTTGACCTGGAGTAAGATCTTGCGTCGTTGCATCCATCACGACCGTCCCTTCGTATAATTCACCGGCCAGCACGGTGGTGGACACCGTCTTTTGGAACGCTCCGTTGTTTGACTCAATGGTGAGCGTCACCGTTTCTGATTCGGTGCGATCGGCACTCGCCGGGACATCGACACCAACGGTTACCGAGGTGGTGACACCTGGTGAAATGGACGGAGTTTGGGCTCCGGGCGTTACACTTGAGACCCACCCGCTCACATCGGATTGGGTGATGGTGTAATCGTCCGAAGCAATGCCGACGTTCTTGATGATGAAGTTGAGCAGCGATGTTTGGCCAGGCTCAACGCTTCTGTCATGAGCGGCGGTGAGCGTGAAGTCGTAGTCGGAAAAGACCACCGTTTGCGTTAGGAAGACAACGTCTTTTGTCCATCCCAAGCCACTGGCAAACATGGTACCCACCACGTTCCATTCTCCCGTTCGAGTGGTTGCATCAAAGCTCATCGAGACCGTCTGGGGCGTGGCACCACCGTTGTAGATGGAGCCTGGGCGGACGATAGGGACAATGTTTGAGGCCGCAGAGAACGTGTTGCCGGGATTCCCCACTTCGGTGAAGTTGAGCCAGAACTGAGCAGATTGATTCTTCACGCCGTCGTTGCGTACACCGATGTTGAAGTCATGCACCGTTTTCGACCAAATCACGTTCGTTCCGCCCGGAGCGGGTTCGGGAATGTTGATCACTGGCACACTTGATTCTTGATACTGGGTCACATCGGCGAGGATCTGTTCCTCGTTGTTGCCGGTGTTCACATCGGTTGGTGAAGAGACGCGAGCCTTGAGAATCTGGTTGTTGCCCAATGTGGCTGCCCAGGAGAAGACAACCACCGAACTGGAGGCCCCTGAAGCGATAACGCCCAAATCCGTGCTGTCCAACACGACATCGCCAGAAGAAGATGTTCCTTGCAGCAACAGGGCGAGCGACGCTTGTCCTGCACCCAAGCCGATGTTCTGAACTTGAATTCGGACGATGTGCGTCGCGTCTTCCGCTTGAACAACCCCGCCCGATGAAATGGAACCTGCATCGTCGAGCGTAAAGGATGAAACGATAAAATCAGGCGTTGAGCGCCCTTGGTCGGCGAAGGCGAGCGGCGACAAACTCGTGATGAGCAACAGCGCCACCAAGGCGAAGGGTGAAAACGACTTACGCAGGGTCTACACCCCCGCTTTTGGGTTTCTCAAAACGGTCGATGGTGACCGCACGGCCTTGTCGCTTCCATTGAGCGAGCAATTGGTTGAGCAGGTTCTCGTGTTCGGTGTCCGAGATTCCCAGGCGACGACGCTCTTCCCAGAGGAGGAGTTGTTCGGTACGGGTCAAGAGAGCATCTCGTAGGTAAAGTTCGAGCGTTCGACGGTAGGCATCCCTGTCCGAAATGGCATACACGATCGAGTCACCGGGCACTTGGTCGGCACGATTTTGAATCATGTTACCGAGCATCAGTGCCTCGTCATAACTCAAATGGCGCTTGTCGAGGTCAGTTTGTATGCTGCTCGCAATCTCTTGCAGCGCATATTTTGTGTCTGCACGCTGAATTTTCTTGAAATGGCGACGCGCCTTACGGGACATGCGAGCGCCGACCATGGATTCTATGTGAGTCCTGCCAGTTATTGAAAGAATCGGTCTTCTTACCATGAATCACCCGCTATGACTCGTAAATTATTCGCATTGCATAAATGGCGTCTTGCAGCGCATAAGCGAATGAAAATCTCCCTTTTGTCCGTTTTTTCGAAGCAATTCCTTTAGAGATTGGAGAGACTCGGGTATTCATGAGCCCCCCCGTCACCCTTGAACCCGGACAACAAGCCCCAGACTTCACTGCCATAGATGGAAGCGGTGCTGAGCACCGATTGAGCGATTATCTCGGCGAGGGGAAAACGGTCATCCTCTATTTCTACCCAAAAGACTCCACCCCTGGATGCACCACCCAAGCCTGCGATTTTCGTGACAACATGAATCGTTTGCAGAGCGAGAACACGATCGTCTTCGGCGTCTCAAAGGACAGCGCCGCCTCACATCAGAAATTCGCCACCAAGCAAGCGTTGAACTTCCCGCTGTTGGTCGATGAGGATCTGAGCCTGCATCACGCATTTGGAACATGGCGTCTGAAGAAAAATTACGGAAGGGAATACATGGGATGTGCGCGTTCAACCTTTGTCATCCAACCGGACGGAAACCTCGGTTGGTGTCGATACAACGTCAAGGCCAAAGGTCACGTCGGCATGCTCATGCGAGAACTCGGCTTGAGCGAGTGAGGCGATTTCATGTCAATGCCTCCAGTTTCGGGTCAACGTGTTGACCTCGGATCTGGCGCTGTCGCTTGGTGGCCGTGTCATATCGGCAAAGACGCCGCCATCGGTGCTGATTGCAGCATCGGCGCACTTGCCCACATCGGCCAACGAGCCGTGCTCGGTGACGGATGTCGCATCCAAGGCTCGGCCTACATCGCTGACGAGTGTGTGCTTGGAGAACGCGTATTTGTCGGCCCAGCCGCCGTCTTGCTCAACGACAAGTACCCGCCCTCGGGAGACCGAAACAAATGGCAACCTGTCCGAGTGGGTGACGGTGCCGTCATCGGAGGGAATGCAACGCTCGTCCCCGGCAGCAGTATGGGGCGCAACAGTGTCCTCGCAGCGGGCGCTGTCCTGACTTCACATCTGCCTGACGACGAGGTGTGGGCTGGAAACCCAGCCTCTTTGCTCATGTCACGAGCCGCCTACGAAGAACGGAGGGAGCGAGCATGAGCGACGAGCGCTCCATCGTCGCGGCGTTCTTGAAACGTTGCAACCGTTACGCCGAGGACTCCATCGAACGAAAACGAGCGAGGGGTGATTTGGCGGAAATCCCCCGCTGGGAAGCCTACATCGACTTCAACAACCATGCACTGGAAGAAATCGCCAACGGCACCTTGGACAAATGGTTCACCGAAACGAGCGAAGATCAAGTTCCGTTGCACCGCTTGCCTGTCGACGACATGGAACATGTGGAGCGAAGCACATGGCTAAACAGCGTGCTCTCGCCTCGACCCGTGGTGGTTGCAGGGACGGTGGACGATGCGGGAAAGCGAAACTTTGCACCGCTTTCATCCGTCATGCAAGTCTCAACAGCACCGCCTTACCTCACCGCATCGTTTTCCATCCACAAGGACGGTCGTCCCCGCGACACCATGAGCAACTTGCGTGCAACCGGCAAGATTCTGCTCAACCTCATGCCAGCAACACCACGAGGCGCAGCTATCGTCGATGAAACGGCCACACCGCTACCAAAAGGAGACGATGAGGCGCAATTGCTCGCACTCGAAACGTTGGACGGCCAACCGCTGTTGCTTCGCGAGGCCGTTGCAGCCATCGAAGCAACGTTTGTCGAAGAACACCCCCTCCCTGACGCCGTGGCCAAATTGGCCGTGCTCAAGGTTGAGGCCGTTTGGTTTTCCAACACCACCATGCCATCTGGCGGCATGAACGTGCTCTGTCAGCACGGAAGGGACGACATGACGCCTGCCCCATCGGGTTGGACCCAGCGTGTGGAGAAGCATTACGGTTGAAGCGCCGCCCACATTCTGCGAAGACCTTCCTCCAGGCTCACCTTTGCTCGCCATCCCAAACGTTCAGCGGCAGAGGTGCAGTCGGGAAGGCGGCGCTTTGAATCGCCTGGATAGCCGCCGGCAAGGACGATGTCAACCGCTTGAGACCCCACCGTAGCGTTGATGGCATGGGCCAAATCCAGCATGGAAATCTCTTCGGTACTGCCGATGTTGAATGAAGCACCACGTAGCGATTCACCGTCAAGTCCTGTATCGAGTGCTCCTGCCAAGAAAATGCCATCAACGAGGTCATCAAGATGCGTGAAACTACGGGTCTGCTGCCCATCACCGTGAACCGTGATGACGCCCCGCTCTTTGACCGCTTGGAACATCATGCCCACCACCTGTCCGTAAGCATCGCCGACCATACGGTGTCCGTAACCGTTGAAGGGGCGTACGATGCGCCCGTCCAATCCATGGAGGACCGCATGTTGCAGGGCGACTTCATCGAGGTACTTGCTTGCCCCATACGAGAACCGTTGGTGGTCATGAGCAGATGGAAATGAACTGCTGTTGTTGGACTTCAGCGGCATGTTCTCATCGTCTCCAAAGGCTTCTGGCGAGGAGGCGATCACGATGCGTGCCCCCCAAGCCTGAGCCTTCCTGATGGCCTGCAAGGTCCCGTTGATGTTGACATCGATGACCCGCATGGCTGCCTCATGGAACCACTTCGTCCCGTTGATGGCAGCCAAATGGTGAATCAGATCAATTTGGCCAAAGGCGGCATGGCATGTTTCCAAATCTTCGGCGTGACAAACATCACCTTCAACGATAACGAGACCTTCATGTTCGGCAAGGTGAGCNAGGTGTTCTCGTTGACCACGTGAAAAGTCGTCGAGCACCACCACCCTGTGTCCTTCACTGAGCAAGCGCTCGACCAAGCCGACACCAATGAAACCGGCTCCNCCGGTCACCAACACGCAGAGGGTCATGCACCAGCACGCTCCACAACACGAAGCGAAACGCCCTGTTCAGTACGCATGAATTCAACTTCATCGCCGGTGTTGATGGCTTGGCAAGGGTCGACGTCGAATCCATGGCCGTAAGGCAAACCGAGAAGCGAACAAGCGGGGAGCGTGAGGGGGCATACATCACGGTTCACGATCGCTTTGGGACCCTTGCCGGTGTAGAGCAGTCCCATCAACACGTACGGTGCGACNGTGGAGCCTGAGCCCTTTGGATACACCAGAACGGTGTCTTCAATGGCGACACCGTCCAAGGGGTGGCCCGTTTCTTCGATCACGCCGGTGTCGCGATTGACGTACCCGAGGTACGTGATGGGGACGTCCGTCACCAAGGCACGACCCCGCACCGTGAAGGCCGTTTGAGAACGAAGCCCCGCTCCATGAAGAAGCGCATCTCCCGTTTGATGGGTCTTGGTCGAGGCGTGCTGAGGCTGTGCCTTTGGAGAGAGGACGGGGCGCTCTCCTTGACTGAGCGCAGGGTCGATGGCATGTGCAACGCACCCGTGAATGGACATGACGCTCGTCGGTAGTCGATTGAGGCCGCTGGTGAGGTAATGTTCGGCCTTCAGTGAATTGGTCAGCAGGTGATTGTACTTCCCTCGGTTGTAGGGCGTCACCTCGGGACATGTGTCTTGAAGCACAAGCGCTCCACCCTCTTCGAGCAGTTGGACGGTGCCGTCAGCCTCGGCGAGCCGATAATTCTCACCGCTGGTGAACACCCATAAACGCTGGTCGGGCACCTTCATGCCCATCTCCATGTGCGAGCGAAGCGCCGAAGCGGTGATTCGCAATTCCTCAAGACTGGCTTGNGGGCAACCGATGACAACAAGGTCGACTTGACCGTTGGGTGCCAACTCAGCGTAGCGTTGTTGAAGTTCCTCGGCGCCAAACGTCAGCTCACCCTGCCAGCCGTCCTTTGGTGGCAGGATATCGCCCTGCTCGTTCACCGGAAGGTTGGGTTTCGCCGTATGGCCTTCTACCCACAGCATNGCACAACCGTAATTGGCAGCCGCCGCTGTAAGCGCTTTCTTTGATGCAAAGGAAATGAAATCGGGCAGGCCGGTGATGTATGGCATGGGGCCGTAAGGCGTGTTCCAATCAGGACGGACTTGTTTACCGATCCAATCACCCAACACCGACCAGTCCGACAAATCCTGAAGTTCACAGGTCACCGTCACATGAATATTGGGCACCCTGTTTTCTTCGAGGTGCAANCCCCAACGAGGGGCATANCCCGTCAATGCGGTGGCAAGGGCGGANAGGCCTGATTCACGGTTCGTNAGCAGTGAGGTCCATGTGTTTGAGAAACAGACGGCATTGGATTCTGCCCAAGAAGCGATACCGGCCTCCTCCTCAATGCCTCTGTCGTAGGGCGTGCACGAAAGCGTCGCTTCGATGCCAAGCCGCTCGTAGGCTTGAACGATTTCGAATTGTTGCTCAAGGAAGTCGGGCCAGTCGATGTCCATCTCTTCCATTTTTTCACGGTCGCAACCCGCTGAATTGAGCGTGGTCGGCACGGCCACCTGACCGTCACCGTCCGCCGAAAGGTCACCCAAAAACCTGCGAAGACCATGCCCCCCAGTGATGACGGAAACGCCCGAGACGTGAGCGTGAACGGCTTCNACAAAACCGTCTGCCTTGGTGGTGTCAGCAAGGTCGAGCACCAAACGGGCCGCCTTCTGTCGCGTTTTTCCCTCGGCCCCTTCGAGTTGCTTCTGCAACCGCTCCGGGGTGTCCATGGGCTTTCCACATGCTGAAACTTCATCAATCCACCCCTCCATTCAGACGCTTTACGGATGATGAATGGCGGTAGTTTTAGGAGCATTGACGGTGATTCTTCCGTTCATGCCTGCATCTACGGTAAACGAGGAAGAAGACCTCCGTGTTCAACGAGCACAGGAGAGAGAAGAACAGGAACAGCGAGACGAACGTCCACCTCGGCGTCGCTGGTTAACGGTGGTTCAAGTGCTGGCCGTNATCGTCGCNATGGCGTTGGCGCTCTACAACAATGCGCTGATCAACCAACTTCCTGCGCCCANCGATGACGAAGTGGCATGGCTCACCNCCAGCGAAACGATGGAGCCTGTCGCACCGTGCAACCAAGGCGGTGTACGGCTCTTCACGGGATTTGACACCAACGGCAACGGGATGCTCGACCTTACCGAGCGAGGGGAACCGTTCGAGATGTGCCACGGGCTGCAAGGCCTCTCAGGACCGCAAGGCCAGCCCGGAAACGATGGAATGAACGCCGTCGCCCAACTCGTCAACACGACCACCATCCCCGTNGGCAACGCCACTTGCCCCGAGGGAGGGACGTGGATGGCAAGCGGCCTGGACCTCGATGGAAACGGNACCCTNGACGAGGGCGAGGTCGTGACGCAATCGGCCATGTGCAACGGCCTTGTGGGTCAGCACGGCCTGGACGGAACGGCAGGAGCAACGGGTGCAGCGGGTGCATCGGCCTTGGTCGACAAGGTCACCGCACCAAGCTACCTCTGTCTGGACGGCTTCCAAGTTCGTTTTGGCATCGACGACGGCCTCGCGAGCGGAACCGCCAACGACGGTGTGCTGGACGAGGACGAGGTGCGAGCCACGTTGAACTTCTGCTTCCAGCCGCTGCGTCACGAGCGCATCACGGATGTCTATTCAAACATCGGCAATTCAATGACCGTTGGATGTGATGCATCGGCATGGTTGGCCGATGGAGCGCACTTTGTCTTCGCTGCCAACGACGGCGTCAACGGGTGTGAAGTTCATCACAGCGACGGCGAGGCCAACACCTCCACCTTGCTCGTGGACCTGCATCCCAGCGGTGACGGGTTGCCCGGTCGGGACTTGGGATTCCACGTGCTTGACGAGCGTTGGGTGTTCTTCGATGCCACCGACGGCGTGAACGGCCGAGAATTGTGGGTCAGCGATGGCACAGCCAACGGAACCCGTGCCCTCGGCAGCGTGGAGATCAAGGCACCTGTCGCGTGGAACCAAGGGTTGGTGTTCACCTCTCCCTCGGGCAGCCTCGTGTGGACCAACGGCACGGACCTGTTGCCGTGGTGGCAGCACCCTGCATGGAACAGCACCCAGCAAAGCGCCATCCAAGACACGCTTTCCACCCTGGCCAACCCCGGTGCAGGATGGCTTCACGGTGACGAACATGCGCTCTGGTTCAGCGCTGCAGACACACAGGGCGATGTTGAGCCGCATCGCCTCACCAACGCAGGTGTTGTGAGCTCATGGAACATCAATGCCTTCGGCAGTGCACAACTGTCCAACCTCCTCAGCGACGAACACGA
>PBUZ01000025.1 GCA_002728035.1 Methanobacteriota archaeon | reverse complement strand
TGAAGAAGAACAAGATCACCGTCCACACGGGCGTGTTCGCCAAGGGCGTTGAAGACGCCAAAGGCGGCAAGGTGCAACTCAACTTCATCGACAAGAACGAGAAGGACGAGAAGAACATGCAGCACGTCATCGCCGACAAGGTACTCGTCACGGTTGGTCGCAAGCCCGCTTCAACCGGTCTCGAGGCCACTGGTGTCGCCATGGACGAGCGTGGCTTCGTCAAGGTCAACGAGCGCTGCGAGACGAACATGAAGGGCGTTTATGCCATCGGAGACCTGTGCGATTCTGGCGAAATGTTGGCCCACGTTGCGTCCTTCCAAGGCGAGATGGTGGCCGAGCTGATTGCCGGCCACAAGCGAGCCTACGACCCCGTGGCCGTTCCCGCCATCGTCTTCACCGAACCTGAAATCGTCTCCGTCGGACTCTCACCCGACCAAGCCAAAGAGGCAGGACACCCCGTCATCACGGGCAAGTTCCCGCTGGCCGCCAACGGTCGTTCCTTGACCCAGGAAGCTGAAAAAACCGGCGGCTTCGTCCGTGTTGTGGCCCGTGAAGACGACCACCGCATCCTCGGCATTCAGGGCGTGGGCACCCACATCAGCGAACTTGTTGGAGAATGGACCCTCGCCCTTGAGATGGGCGCCGTCCTCGAAGACATTGCGCACACCATCCACGCTCACCCGACGATGACGGAAATGACCCACGAAGGTGTGCTCGACACGCTTGGGCATGCGATTCACAAGATGTGATACGGCAGTCAGAGACTCAAGCCTCGATTTGGATGTCTTCTTTGCTGTACTGGCTGATGAAATCCCATACCATCTGGGTGGATTGAACCAACCCCTTGGTGCCCTGGAACACCTGACCCAGTCCGTCTTGGTCGAGGTCGTTTTCATAGGGGTTGTGCTGGCCGGCGAAGATGGTCACCAGCCTGATCTGAGCGTCGTTTTCACAGGAGCTGAATCCCACGGTGGAGTGAAGGGCTGTGGTTTCAAAGGTCTCCATGCCGCCTGAACAGCCGTTGTACTCGGCCCATTCATGGATGTTCTCGATGGCTCCTGTGTCATAGGCTTCGGGCTCGGTCCATAGCGCAGGGTTGAACGGGACGCTCATCACAGTGGATTCGTAAAGAACAACCTGGTCGAGGAAGCCGTGCACCTCCATGACCGGAATAGGTGAATAATCGTCCACTGGCTCGGTCAAGAAGTACATCGACATGCATCCCACCGCGGCGAAGACATCGCTTGATACCATCGCCAAACGTTGGGTCATGGCGCAGCCGTTGGACCAGCCAGAGGCGTAGATGCGATGTTCGTCTACGGGATGAAGGTCAACGACGATGTCGACCATCGTCTCGATGAAACCCACGTCGTCCACACCTTCCGTGGCGGATTCAGCGCAACACCACCCTGCATTCCAAGCCTGATTGGTACGACCGTCAAGTTCGTTCAGGTAGCCCACACCGTCAGGATAGACGACGATGGCCCCCTCTTCGTCAGCAATGTGGTCAAACGACGAGAGTTCTCGTTGTTCCAGCGAGGTTGAGCCGAAGCCATGCATGTCAACGATGAGCGGCACGACAGCCTCGGGATTCAAATTCTCAGGAACATGGGTGATCCAGCACCGGTCCCGCTCTTCATGCACGATACAGGTGTAATCTCCGTCGGTGAAATACGGTGGCTGGTCATCATCCTCAGCAGGCACCTCCGAATCATAGGCCGGGGTGGAGCCCGAAGGAGCGGAAAGGCAACCGCTCATGGTCATCATGAGCAAAAGCAGGGAGCACATAACCGCAGGCGGTGCTCGCATGGCACCAGGTGGGAGTGGTCATGCATAATCCCACCGCTAAGACGCCCGCTGTTCGAAAATGAGCGGGCGCGGCGCTTATTCTTCTTCGACATCGTTGGCCATCATCACGGCCACCGGGCGAGTACGCTCGTTCTCATCCAAGATAAGGCGGGCGATGATGACCATCGGTGCGCCAATGATGGCGCCTGCAATCCCCCAAACTTGAGAAAACAACATCACGGTCAACAAGAGCACCAGCGGGGAGATACCGATTTTTGCACCCGAAAGGTTGGGCTCGACCAGCGAGCCAAACATCTGCTGGTTGCCGATGAGGAGGGCCAGCATCAGCAACGCCGACACCGGCTCCAGCATGATGAAACCGATGAGCACGGGGGGGATGGTGGCGAAGAGCGCCCCCAGAATGGGGATGAAATCAAGCAGGAAGCACAGCACGCCGAAGAGGAACCAGCCCGGAATATCAAACCCAATCGGGGAGATGATGATGGTCATCACGATCGCTTGTCCTCCACTGCAGGTCACCTTGGAGACAACGTAGGCACTGATGGATTCCATGGAATCGTCAACGATTTTTCGAGCCCGCCCGGAGGATTGCGGGAAGGCTGCGTTGAATCGCTTGGCGATGGTGTGCTCTTCGAGAATGATGAACAGGAGGAAGATGAGGACGGTAATCATGCTGCCAACAAAGGCACCCAGCGATCCCAAAATGGCCAGAGCGAAGACCTCGATGTTGCTGGGTGAGGCCAAAACATCAACCCAAGTCGAATCTGAAAAAATAATTTCCAAACCGTAGAGATCAGATTCAGCATACGTTGCTCGCTTTTCTTCAAGCTTCGCCGTGATTTCGGGGACTTCTTCAACGAATAAGGAGAGTTGCTCATAGAGGAAAATCGAGATGAAGTACATCGTGATGATGAAGGTCGCCAAGACGGTTCCGTAGGAGACCAACTGGTTGCCCACCTTTCGATGGATGTATTGTTCAATGGGTTTGATGAGGAAGAACAACAGCACGGCGATGGCCAAGGGCATCAAAATGGGCTTGAGATGGACGAGGGCCAAGTACACGACCACACCGACGATGGCCACGCTCGCTGCGGTGGTTCGCTTGGAGTCAATGCCAATCTTTGCGTTCACATCCATGAGCTCCACCCCGCTAAAATTGCATCTAAGGTTTCCTCCGAATTTGACCATCAAACGATGATTCGTTAAGCGCAAGAAGACCCACCAACGTGGATGTTGACGCAAACATCGTTGAAGGCAGCCTTGTTGTCGAAGAAGAATACACCGGCAAAACAAGGCATGGGGGTGTTCATCGCCACCGATCCTTCGTCGTGAAGGGCTTTCAGCTACCGCACATCAGACAGTCATCAGGACTGTCGAGGCTGCATGCGATGGCTTCGAGACTCTCAACATCGTCTGCACGTTCAGCAAGCCCGTTGACGGTCTGGTCTTCCTTGCTGGAAGCTTCAACCGTGAACTGAATGGCATCAGCAGCAGCCTTGGTTCGCAAGTAATACATCCCGGTCTTGAGGCCTTGTCGCCAGCCATAGAAATGCATTGACGTGACCTTTGCAGGGTTGGCATCAACCATGTGGATGTTGAGCGATTGGCTCTGGTCGATGTAGGCGCCACGGTCAGCAGCCATGTCCAACACNTGCCGTTGCTTGATCTCCCAAGTNGTCTTGTACAACTCACGGATGTATTCAGGGATACGGTCAATGTTCTGAATGGAACCTTTGTGACGCAGAATATCGTCCTTCATGGAAAGACTCCACATGTCCTCTGCGATCAAATCCCGCACGAGGTGCTTGTTGAGCACAACAAATTCTCCCGACAGGGTTCGGCGGACATAGAGGTTGGAGGTGAAGGCCTCGAAGCACTCGTTGTTGCCAAGAATTTGCGAGGTAGATGCTGTCGGCATGGGCGCCAAGAGCAAGGAATTGCGCATTCCCTTCTCCACGATCTCCGCCTTGAGCGAAGCCCAATCCCAGCGACCGCTGTGTTCGTTCATGCCCCAAAGGTCGAACTGGAGTTGCCCTTGGCTGGCAGGTGAACCTTCGAACGTTGAGTAAGGGCCTTCTGCGATGGCTGCGTCTTTGGAAGCGGTGCAGGCAGCGAAGTAAATGGTCTCGAAAATTTCCTTGTTGAGTTNNCGTGCTTGTGGGCTCTCAAAGGGCATCTTCAGCATGGCAAACACATCGGCCAAACCCTGAACGCCCAAGCCGATGGGGCGGTGGCGCATGTTCGAGTTGCGGGCTTCTTCAACGGGGTAGTAGTTCACGTCGATAACACGGTTGAGGTTGCCGGTGGCGTGGTAGGTGACATCGTAGAGGAGTTGGTGGTCAAACGCACCATCGCTCGTGTTGACGAACTTGGGCAAAGCGATGGAGGCCAAGTTGCAGACAGCCACTTCGTCTTTGGCGGTGAATTCCATGATCTCCGTGCACAAGTTGGACGAACGAATGGTGCCGAGGTTCTTCTGGTTCGACTTTTCGTTGGCAGCGTCCTTGTAGAGCATGTAAGGCGTACCCGTTTCAATTTGGGCTTCAACGATTTTGTCCCACACCACACGTGCTGGAACGGTCTCTCGAGCAAGGCCACGGCGTTCGTAATCCTCGTACATGGCCTTGAATTCAGCACCGTAGACATCTTGGAGACCTGGGCACTCGTTGGGGCAGAAGAAGGACCAGTCGGCGTTGTCTTCAACCCGTTGCATGAACAAGTCTGGCGTCCACATGGCGTAGAAGAGGTCGCGGGCTCGCATCTCTTCCTTTCCATGGTTCTTCTTGAGGTCAAGGAACTGAATGATGTCAGGGTGCCATGGTTCAAGGTAGACTGCGATGGAACCTTTTCGCTTGCCACCGCCTTGGTCAACATAACGTGCGGTGTCGTTGAACACGCGCAACATCGGCACAATACCATTTGAGGTGCCGTTGGTCCCTTTGATGTACGAGCCCTTCGAGCGCACATGATGGATGGAGAGGCCAATGCCACCTGCAGACTTGGAGATGAGCGCACACTGCTTGAGCGTGTCGTAGATGCCATCAAGCGAATCGTCTTGCATCGTCAACAGGAAACATGACGACATTTGAGGCATGGGTGTGCCCGAATTGAACAGGGTTGGCGTAGCGTGAGTAAAGTAGCCTTGACTCATCAAGTCGTAGGTGTGGAGGGCCTTCTCGATGTTGGCGTGATGAATACCGACAGCCACGCGCATGAGCATGTGCTGAGGGCGCTCGGCGACCTCGCCGTCAAGTTTGAGCAGGTAGGAACGCTCAAGTGTCTTGAAACCAAAGTAGTCGTAATTGTGGTCCCTTGTATAGTCGATGTGGTTGTTGAGAACATCGGCGTTGGCCATGATGATTTCGTAAACTTCCTCGGAAATCAGTGGCGCATGCTTCTTGGATTCGGGATCGATGTATTCTCGCAAGTCGGTGATGACATCGGTAAACAATTCCTTGGTGGAGCGGTGAAGGTCATCAACGCAAATACGAGCTGCCAAACGACTGTAATCTGGATGGTGGGATGCAAGAGAGGCTGCGGTCTCTGCAGCGAGTTGGTCCAACTCACGAGTGGTGACGCCGTCGTAAAGACCCTCGATGGTCAATTTTGTGACGTGACCGGGGTCAACCCATGTTTCATCCAGCCCTTCGGACAAGGTCGTCAATTTCTCATGGATGGCATCAAAACGCACATCTTCTCGCTCGCCTTTTCGATTAACAACTTGCATAGCCATACTTCATCCTCCGGTGTTCATTTGAGTGCGTGATATCTTCCTTTGTTCGCGTACGGTTCAAAAGTCTTCGTCCACAGAAAACCGCTGTTGGACACTTCCTAGAGAGGCACTGTCCATCACGCCAGCCTTCTGGTATTCGGCCACACGCTTCTCGAAGAAGTTGGTTTTGCCTTGCATGGAGATCATCTCCATCCAAGGGAACGGGTTGCCGACATTGTAAATCTTTGAGCAATTCAATTGGACCAAGAGACGGTCAGCCACGAACTGGATGTATTGCTTCATGAGGTCGGCATTCATGCCGATGAGGTTGACTGGAAGAGCCTTGGTGACAAATTCAATCTCGATGTCCACGGCTTCAGCAATGATGCGTCGGATGACGTTTTCGCCAGCCCCACGAAGCAATTTGTTGTGAAGCAAGCAAGCGAAATCACAGTGCAAGCCTTCGTCGCGGGAAATCAATTCGTTTGAGAAGGTCAAGCCGGGCATCAACCCGCGCTTCTTCAACCAGAAGATGGCACAGAACGAGCCTGAAAAGAAGATGCCTTCAACCGCAGCAAAAGCGACAAGGCGTTCGGCGAAGGAACCTCGCTTGCGAGAGAGCCACTTCATGGCCCACTCGCCTTTCTTCTGAACGGAAGGAACCGTCTCAAGGGCCTTGAACAGGTGGTCTTTCTCCTGCTCGTCGTCGATGTAGGTGTCGATGAGCAGCGAGTACGTCTCTGCGTGAATGTTCTCCATCATGATTTGGAAACCATAGAATGCCCGCGCTTCGGGCCAACACACTTCGTTTGAGAAATTCATGACCAGGTTCTCATTCACGATGCCGTCGCTGGCTGCGAAGAAAGCGAGGATGTGCTTGATGAAATGCTTCTCGTCCTTGTTGAGGTTCTTCCAGTCCTTGAGGTCCTCTGCAAGATCGATTTCCTCGGCCGTCCAGAAGGAGGCTTGTTCTTGCTTGTACATGGCCCAGATGTCATCGTGCTCAATGGGGAACAGGACGAAACGATCAAGGTTTTCTTGAAGCATGGGCTCCACGTGTTCCTTGGTCAAATCAATGTCCATGCCGTCGTCCTTGCTGTGCTCTATGACCATAACAAATTGCCCCCGTGATTCTGCGTCGCGCTGGAATTTGTTTGCCCTTCTCGGATGCCTATAATCTCTACGCTTAGAGAGTGATTGAAATGTATGATTTTTCCACCTCCACTGGCCGTTCGCACATCGCCGCAGTCAAACGGTTTCGTTGATATGAAACCGGTGTAAAAAAAGTACCTATTTTTTCTCTTTTCATGCCAAAATCACCTTATTTTCCACTGGAACGCTATGTTTGCAAAATCTTACATTATCCCAACAGTCAAAAAGGGATGTATGTTGACCCGATATATGGACAGGATTTCGCTCGAAGTTCCGTTCGCCCGTCTCGACAAACGCGCCGTCCTCCCAACACAGGGATCATCGCAAGCCGCAGGTTGGGATTTGTACGCCATCGAAGACACCGTGGTGCCAAAGGGAACCTCTGTCCTCATCTCCACCGGGTGGGCCGCCGCCATCCCAGAAGGTTGGGAGGGGCAAATTCGCTGCCGCTCTTCGCTGGGCAAAAAAGGCATGATCATGCCCAACGGACTGGGTACCATCGATTCGGATTACCGAGGAGAACTCAAAGTATTGGCCACTTGGATCGGCGAAGGTGATGGATTTACCGTCAAAGCCGGTGAACGTGTGGCGCAGTTGCTGTTCGCGCCCGTTCCGCTCGTGACCTTGGTTGAAACCACCATGGAAGCCCTTGACCAGACCGAACGCGGTGAAGGTGGCTTCGGCTCATCAGGACAGTTCTGAGGCGGTTGTGTAATGTTGGATGTCCGAGAACTCGGTGTCGTCGCCTACGAGGAGGCTCAGGCGCTGATGAAGGAACTTCAACAACAGCGTATCGAAGACGCCATCCCCGACACGTTACTCATCCTCTCTCATCCCGAAGTGGTAACCGTCGGCCCACGCGCCCGCAACGACGGCATTCAGCCCCCCGCAGACTACACCACGGTGGCCGTTGACCGAGGCGGTGGCTTGACATGGCACGGACCCGGCCAGGTCGTGGGCTATCCGATTTTCAAATGGGGTCAGCGAGAAAACGAGGCATCGGTGGCTGACATCATCCACATCATTGAGGGATGGCTGATCGACACTTTGGCCAGCCTTGGCGTGAAAGGTGTTCGTGACGACCGGATGCAGGGCGTCTGGGTGGATGGGCGAAAAATCTGCAGCATCGGGCTTTCCTTCCTTCGTTGGGTCAGTCGACACGGGTTCTCTGTCAACCTCAACACCCCTTCAGGCCGAGTCGAGGGTGTGGCAGGATGCGGGCTTTCAACCGACACCACCACTTCACTTGCGGAATTGGGCTACGATGTATCTCCCGAGACCTTTGTTGAATCCCTTTTGTCCATCGTGCATGAACATCTCTCAAGCGAAGTATCTCCCTAAAATACACAGTAGGTACGGACTGTTTAGAGGGCTAATTCGTAGGAGCCGGTTTGCTTGTAATCGTGTATTTTTTAAATCCAACAAAATGAC
>PBUZ01000024.1 GCA_002728035.1 Methanobacteriota archaeon | reverse complement strand
TCAGTGGACATCAATTCCTGAAGCTGATTTTGGATGCTACCGGTCAACAAGCGTTCAATCGCCATGACACCCCCAAGTCGCACGAGGGCTTGAATCCGTCGCTTCTTAAACCGGCTTCAATTCACCCGATACCAGCCATGCATCGAGGACTTTCGAGGCATAAAGCCGAGATGCATCTGCACCTTCAGGCCAAGCCTCGGCGACAGCGTGGGCTTGACTGACGACGTCCTTTGGTTGCTCGCCAATGAGCATACGATGCCACATCAATTCCTCGAGCCTTGGTGTTGAAAGCGATGGATTGACGAGGCTTGGCAACACCAACTCACTCAACGCCAATGTACGTGCATCAACATCCATTGTTGGCCATGCCTTTGCCAGTCGATGCAATTGCCGTTCTGCAAGGCCAGGTATCATTCCTGATGTCGGTTCCGCAACTTCAGGGAGCGGCACGATTCGTACTGAACCCTCTTCCTTGAGGTGTTGAACAACAGCGGTGTGGATGGGGTCGAAACTGGTGTCAAGCGCTCCTCGCATCCACAAGCCGAGCGACATGAAGGGACGTAATTTCCTGACCCTTCGCCCGTTTGGTGAAAGGGCGGCTGCAAGAGCAGCTGCCTGAATGACAGGACCCAGTGCACCGGCTTGGCGTCGGTGTTTTGATCCCATCTCGATGTGCACCTTAAGCGGCACGACATGAACAAAAGACTGTTCTTTCATGTCCTTCAGGTCCCATGTATCTTCTTCAACGTCCAACACCACGGACAATCCGTTGTCGGGAAATGCATGCTCTACCTGCTCATCACGAGGTAAGTGGTGTTTGGCTGGGAAAAAACGACGACTGTATTTGATGCTCAAATCAAGACAAGCGGCTTCCAATTGCCCCAGAGCCAAAACACCAGCCAGTGAAGCAGGGGCACTCAGATGAAGCGAGGGTGCTTCACGGAAGCGCTCGATGTTCGATGCAAAGGCATCCGAGACCGATGCAAAGAGCGGGCTCGCCAACAAATCACGCATGACCAATCGCTTCTCGGAAGGGTCAACCCCTCATGAAGATGACTTTCAGGCAACCAAATCATTCGACCATCAAGCGCAACTCATCACGCTTGTATCGCCAATCTGCTGGGAGGCGTCCTTCTCCTTTGTAGTAGTTGGAAAGGCGTCGAATCTTCGCTTCGGTGATTTCCAAAGCGCGCTTGTTGTGAATGTCCTTGTGGTTTCCTGAACCGAGGTGGTTGATGATACCGACAGCCTGTCGCATGAGGTTCATCAAGTCCTCAGGGTATGCACCCGTCATGTCGTTCTCGGCCAGCACCTGCGAGATGCGCTTTCCGAGGACGAGGCGGACGTTGGGGACGGCGTGCTTGTCGCGGAGAACCGTGCCGATTTCAGCAGAGGAAAGACCGCTCTTCGCCATCTCCAAAATGAGGGACTGAACTGCATCTTTGTCCGTGTTCGACCACGCAGGAGCCTCCGAAACATTTGGTCGGGAGGAGCCGCTCTTGCCTTTTCGGGACTTGTACATGCGTGCCATTTCAGTTCACCAAGCGGCCTTCCGACTTATCTCCCCTTCTTAATCACTCCGCAACCATCAACCCTCAGCTCAGGTCATGCTTTCTTTTTGCGTTGGTGTGATTTCGCCAGCGTACCCGGCGTACCCCCCCATTCCCAACCGGGAGCGAGCGAACGCGCCAAACCAATGCAATCGCCGGATTGAATGACGCGCAAGTCATCCCCTTTCCGAATCGCTGGATCATATTCAACAACCATCTGAGAAAACACATCACCTTTCCACTTAACATCGGGATGGAGGTGGACTTCTCGAAGTGCCCGATGTTCGTGGAGCAGGTCGATGGATGCTTTCGAGAATGAAAATCCATTTCGATCGATGGACCAAACCGCCATCTGAACGCCGTCCTTTTCAAGACGCCAGCGAGGCAATTTTCCCTTAACGGAGAGACCTTCACACCATGCATCGTTGAGTGTCGTCTTGCGTGCAATACTCTTGTAATGTTCCAGCAAGCGATGACTGTTCTTCTGATTTCGAAGTTCGTAGTTTTCGACCGCATCGCAAACTGCCTGCGAAAGGCGTTGCAGCGCCTCATGCTTGGTCGCACCTTCTCCTTGGCGTGTGTCAACGACCTCAACATTCAGGAAGGTGAGGTCCATGTTGGTGTGATTGATGATGCGTTTGTATCCTGTCCGTTCAACCAAGTTCGTCAGCATACGCTGAACGCGAGCCAATTCGTCCAGCGACCAATCGCCGGTTACGGGAACATCGTAATTGGCCGCTGGCCAGACATCTTCCAAATCCCTTGGCACAAGACCAAGCGGAGAGGTCATCATCACCTCGTGACAGCCGGTGGAGCGGATGGCTCGCAGGAATTGAGAATGTGATTTTGACAGGCGATACGGTTTACGTGCGGAGCATGGCAGGAAAATCATCACCTCACGGACGGGCTTCGGTGCTTCGTATTGGGTGGTGATGAACGCCTCCCAATCCTCAACAACGGGGTCTGAAAGGGCATGGGAAGAGAAACACTCCATCTGATCTGCTGAAGCCACATGCGATGACAACACACCCTCCTGCTCGCATGTAAACGCCTGATGTTTGCGCAAGTGTTCAACCATTCGCGGGCTGGAGAGCGATTGGCCCACAGCCATGGAGGTAAGTCTTCCCTGTGCCAAAGCAGCTCGAGTTTCATCAAGTGCTTTCATCATGTGATACATTTGTGATTCAAGGGAGGTTGATTCATGTTCGAGCGGCATACGGGGCCCATGTTGAGTCAACAGAACACCGTGAGCGGCGACTTGGCGACAACGAGCAAGGTCAACCAAATCCACGCCCATTCGTGCGAGTGCTGCGATGTTATCGGGCCCCCCAACACCGGGTGCCCACAGCAAAGCGCCCGGGAACCGATGCTTGAGGGTGATGAGGGCACGCGGCAATTTCCCGGGTTGGCTGGCGAGTTGGACAGCATCGGTCAGCACGACTACTTCCGGTTTGAGTTCTGCGTCCATCAAGCCCTCATCATGATTCATCCGTTGCCAAGAAACTGGAAGCAAGGGCGATGTCCCCTGTTCCTCGCCGGCATTGGCGTCTTCGAGTGATGGAGGAAGGACATGGCCAAGATTGACGCAGTAATGGGGTCCATCTTCCTCAAAGTTCGGTGGTATGAAGGCACCTCTTGAGATCAATTCAAGGGATGCTGGAAGCGTTGCAGATGTGCTTGATTTGAACGGAGCGTATGCCAATGGCAACGCTGGGTCATCCTCCATCAGTACCAACGACGGCGTTTGAGATGTTGGCGCTTTTCGGTCGCCCAATCCCCACACGCGAGCGTAGCGATGGCGATGAAGCACCGTCCGTCCAAGCACCCCCGCCATGAGGTGGGCTGTCACCAACGCTTCTTGAAGGGTTTGAACAACAATAGGGGGATGGATTTGAAAGACTTGGCACCCACGCCGAAGCATGGGGTGCCGACCATCGCCAACATGGGCTGTGCTCCTCACCGTTCTTTCATTGGCCGTGTTCTCCCCTATGGCTCATGCCGAAAACACGGCGTTCATACTCGACGAAGATGAGCGTATCAATGTCATCTCCTTGGTTGCCGACCAAGCCATGACGATGCAGGTTGCGGTTCAAAGCAACACCTCGATGCTCGTCTCATGGAATTGTCAATCGTGCCAGGTTATGGTCGACGAACAAGGAGGTGAAGTCACGGCAACCGAACACGGAACGTCCATGTTGAGCATTGCCAACAGCAACTCCAACACCGTTACGCTGACCCTTTCTTCCACGGAGGACGAAACGGTCGCCCTGACACTTGCGAAAAACATCGAACATGCGATGTCCAACGTGCGACCTTCGCCATCAGAAAACGCCCCAGGAGAGGAGGTGCTCCATTGTCTCCAAGCCTCGAATTGCATGAATGCTGCTCAGGCAAGTTCTGTTGCAATGTTGAATGCGAGTCAATCAATGGTTGCAATTCACAACGGTGTGGTCGAATCCTCAGCGGATGAATACGTGGTGATCAATGCCTCAAAAGGCGACACACTCGAATGGCAGTGGTTGATGTCCAACCACGCAACAGATGTGCGAATGTATCACCAAACTCCTTCCGAAGAAACATTCCTCAACGGATCGTACACCTCGGAAGAAGCCTTTTCGGAACTGCATCATGGTCATTCTGCTGGGGCACAANAGGNNGCANGTTTCTGGACAGCACCCGAAGACGGACGATTCGTCGCACGTATTGCTACCGATGCAGCGAGGTCGCTTTGGTCTGCACACCTTCTCCTTCATCATCACCAACCTGTGAACAGTCTGATGGATGTTGACCTTGCCAACGGCAGCGTTGTCATGGGTCACCACGAAACAACATCTCCCTTTGACTGGAGCGATGTTGAACAATTCACCATCCATGCACGCGGCGGTCCTGCTGAAATCTCGGTTGACCAGTTGATGAGCGGGGGATGGGTCACGGGAACCACCGTTCAACTCGAAAAAGACGAGCAATGGGTGGTCTATCCTTACCCTGATGTGAGTGGAGGTCGGTTGAAAGTCTCAAACACCTCGGTGTTCATGTTGGATGTTCAAACATTGAGTTTCTCGGATTTCAACGGTTTGGAAGCCCCTTCCCATACACCAAGTGACCTCGAAACGGACAACAGTTCATGGCCAGTCCTCAACCTAACTTCACCCCTTTCCGGCCAACTCACCCTCGCAGTGCACGACACAACCGACACCTACCGCATCGTGGTCGATGGCTGGGAAGATTCCATTCATTTCGTACAGTTTGCCGTTGAAGGTGAGGTCACAGGTCTCGAACTGCAACTGTGGGACATCGACCAAACCACGGGCGAAGTTCTCGCCACCGACATCACGCAGCCCCTTGGCGACGAACTCAAAATTGGCCTCCAGGTTGGACGAGGAACCCACTACCTCCAAATCCGTTTCCAAAACACTTCAGCAGCCACGCCCAACCTTTGGGGAGAAGATGTCGAAGAACGGACCTATGTTTTGAGACCTGCCTATTCCCTGATCGATGAAGGAGAGGAGCCTTGGTACCCGCCCAGCGAAGATGCCGTCTACTGGGGGACCATCGCTCGATGGTTCATGGGCTTCTTGTTCCTCCTTCCTGTGGTCTATTTGGCGATACATGTCAAACGGTCCAACGATTATGCCGCCGCTGTTGCTGAAAAAAAGNAGCGGCTTGCGTGGTACACGAAACGACTTGATAGCGGTGAAAGCAACCCCAAACAAACGCGCACCGACATGGCCAAAGCGCTTCACGCCATTGCACAATTGGATTGGCTTGAAGGGCTCGAAGCGTGGGGCCCACAACGGCTTGAACACCGTACGGATGATGTGGCGTTGGCGGTATGGAGCGTGGATGAACGCTTGGCCACGGTTGAGGGGGCATGGCCCGTCGTGGTTGGCGTTCATGTGATGAACGGAACATGGGATTTGGCTGCTCTACGTTTTGATTCCCCGGATGGAGAGCCTTATCGCGTGGTGCACGTTGAACCAAGATTTTTGTTTCAGGGCGAAGAAGTCTTCCTCGACACGATGGGGCCCGGTCATCAGGCCTACTTGATCGTCGAATTGCAAGGCAATGCTGCCAATGTTGATGTTGAGCTCAACGGTCGAATGGACGGGGAACCGTTCGCTGCTCGTGTCCCTGAAACGCTTCAACGTGACCAAGACGCCTCATGAGCGCCTGCGTTCTTCCGCATCATCGACGATGCTTGACATCGTATCGCTTGGTGCTAAATCGCTGCGAACCTGTTCCAGTTGCTTTTTGGTTGACTTTGGCACCTTCTTGGGCATATGGAGTTTGAGCAAAACTACCACATCGCCCCTTCCACCACCACGTTGGCGAGGTAAGCCACGTTTCTTCACTTCGATGGTCTCTCCCGAATTAGAGTAAGGCGGGATTTTGAGGACCAAGGGTTTGCCATCCAAATGTTCCAATTCGATGGTCGTCCCGAGCAAAAGGTCAGCATAACCGAGTGGGAGGGACATGATAAGGTCTGAACCAGATCGCTCATACCATGCGTGTGGTTCAATCTCAAGTTCGATGAACAAGTCCCCTGCTTCGCCTTGACCCTGCGGTGCAGGTTCACCCTTTCCCCGCATCCGCATGCGTGTCCCAGACTCTGCTCCTTCGGGCACTTGGAAGCGAAGGGTGTTGGATTTCATCGTTTGACCGCGACCACTGCAATCCTCACAGGGGCGTACAGCAATACGTCCTCTTCCACCGCATGCGTCACAAGGTTGAACGGATTCTTGGATAAACGGACCGACTTGTTGGCGAACCCTGAATTGCCCCTGACCAGAACATNNGGTACAGGTGNCCAATTCCCCGCCCTCAGCACCGGTCCCTTCACAGGAGGCACAGGGCTCCGGCAAATCGAGAACAACTTCTTGCTCACTTCCGTTCAAGACGTCCTCAAGATTGATCGAATGACGTAGCAAAATATCGGAACCGCGGCGTGCACGACGTCGCGACGAGCCCCCTCCGAAGATGTTGGAAAAGAAATCGCTTCCAAGAATGTCTTCAAAATTGATGTTGAAGCCACCCCCGCCGAATCCCCCGAAGGGATTCCCCTGAGGTCCGTCATGACCAAAACGATCGTAATGGGAACGCTTTTGTTCGTCAGAGAGCACAGCATAGGCTTCTTGAATTTCCTTGAATTTGTCTTCAGCATCCTCTTCGGTACTTCGATCGGGGTGATATTTCCGAGCGAGCCGGCGAAAGGCATTTTTCAAATCACTCTGGGAAGCAGATTTCTCGACACCCAAGACTTCGTAATAGTCCTGTTTGTCCGTCATCTGTTCGTCCTCGTTCAGGACGACGGGGGACCCTCTTTCAACCTCACGCCTCTGACTCAAAGGTCAAGTCCACAATGCGGACAAAAGCGCTCGTTCGGACTGACGGGGGCCTTGCAACCGCGACATTGTGGCCCTGTCGTCGCAACGGTTGCCATCCCCCCAGGAGATTGCCCGAGCATGGCCATGCTCTCCAAAGATTCAGCGGGAGGCAACTGTTTTTCTTGTGAAACATACATTTCCTCGTTGTCCAAGACTTCTCCCGAGGTGCTGATCACGGTCTCCAAGCCCCCCGCATCGCTCATCGATGTCATGTTCACTTCGCTCTCATCCTTCCCCTTGTTGAGACGAAGGGGCGCCACCGGCCGTTGAGCAGTGACGGGCGTTTGCTGTGCAGCCAATTGAAGACGGGCTTGTCGCTTGGCCTCTCGTTCTGCACGACTGTCAATGCCAAACAATCCCCAGATGCCGTCCAGCAATCGGTCCATTGGCCCACGCTTTCGCGTTGCACCCACCGTTCCTGTGATGCGCTCATCGTCGAGCGTTCGCTCACCGGTTACGCGAGCGTTCGCTTTTACGATGTGGTCGGCTTCTGCCAACATCTCAACTTCGACTTTCTCATCATCACCCAGTTCCATTTCTGGGCTCTCCCCCGAAAGTTCACCGATGGAACGTCCGAGACTGGCTGCCGTTGCAGCATCGATGTTACCATCAAGATGGGTTTCCTTTTGCCAAATACCTCGNTCCTCTGCCTCGTAGACATGACGAATTTTTCGCATGGCTTTNGCNCGGTTGTANTCATGGTCTTTGACAACCCGTGAACGGCGAAACAAAACGATACCGAGAATGACCGCTGTNCCGTACCAACCAAACATCANGAGGGGTTCAATGTCAAACATGGATTGAAGCGGAGGCAGTGACAAATGCGTAAAACCCATGATGAGCAAGGGCAAGAGGCTCACGCCTCTCGCCGTTGTTCGCCTTGGTTGCGCTACAGCCATGAAATCGCCTCAGGAGCCTTTCGCAAATGTAACTATTGTATGCTTGTGTTTACCCACGGTCGCTTGGTGGACGGCCCTTACGAATCAATCCGTCAAGCAGGCCGATGGAGAAACTCGCGTGAAGCATCAAGAGGCAGAGTGGCACACCCACCACACCACCAAGGTCACGGTTCTGCATCCCATAAACCGTTCCGCTCAAGAGCAAAACAGCAGCATACAGTCCAGGAAGAAGCCACGCCCACACGGGTTGGGTGAGTGCGAGAGCAACGGTTACCAGTGCGCCAAGCCACGGGAGAAACTCTTGCCACTTTGCACGGCTGGGATGTTTTCTCAAGACCTTTGTTCGCCAAAATCCGTAACGATGACCCATTTTCCACCAGTTTTGGAGGCGGGCGCGTTTGTGCATCTTCACCGTGGCGTTGGGTGACCTGTACAGTGCAAAACCGGCTTTCTTCATTCGCATCGAAAGGTCGCTGTCTTGGCTGGTGATGAAGGCTTCATCCCAACCTCCAACGGACTCAAGAGCGTGCCGTGAATGCGTGGCAAACGCGGGAACATCGGTTGTACCAATCTTGGAAAAACGACTGAATTGTCCCCCGCTTTGGCCAAGAGGTGAATGCAAAGCAGCGTCGATCCACCTTGACACTGCTCCAGGGTGTTCATCCATGCTCTCCACTCGCACCCCCACCGCCCCAAGTGGCTTCTCCGAACGTTGCTCACATGCATCCCAAGCGTCCAGCCGTTGTTGGAGGTGGTCCTTCTCAACGGTGGCATGCCCGATCATTTCGACCACCAACTCAACACTCTCTGGCAGCATCTTGAGGGCCAAATTACGCGCATGTGCCACCGTCCTTTGTGGATTTGAATGAAGGACAAGCTGCGGCGCATCGACCTCATTCTGCTGTGCCATACATGCTTCAACAATGCCCTGTGTTCCATCGTTTGACCCACCATCAAACACCATGATGATGTGTGAAGATGGGTCAATGGTTTGGTGGAGCAGAGACTCAAGACAGGCCTGGAGATGAGTGGCTTCATTGAGAACGGGAAGCACGGTGGCAATCCGGGGGCCGTCACCACGCATGACCTTGCGTTGCACCGTTTGATTTTCACCCCTTCGCTGCGAAGCCGCCCACGCCGTATGTTCTTTGAGGGGAAACCCGTGCCCCGTACATGGTTGAACATCGCTTACGCCTCACGGGTATTGGCGAAGGGATGCGCGTTCGGGTCCAGACCGAACTGAAGGGTGCAGATTCACCACGCAACGTTCAACAAGCGTTGTTGAACCTCTTCCCCGATATTTCGGCCGATGAGCATCCAAACGAGCCTGAATTCGGCAACGCCATCGATGTCGTTTGGAGCCACGACGGTGTTTCATTGGGCCCGTTCTTGCAACAACTCCATGAACAACGTATTTTGGACACTGCGCTTGATGCCATGTCGCAATCGTTGCGTGAAAACTGCACCCGTTTCGCTGTTTCAAGGCTGGCGGCTTATGCTGGGAAAATCGCCTTTCCCATCCCTGGAGAAAGCCCGCTCGGTGGAGTTTTGACCATCGAAATTGAAGGTGATGGTTTGGAGGACTGGCTGCAAGCAGCGACATGGCATGAGGGGCGNAGTCAAGTCCCAAGAGCGATCAACGATGACCTCGCCATGGCTGATGACGGCGAGGCTTCAACATGGGTTTGAGTCGACCTCCGTGATGTGCGCATGCATCTCTCCGTCTCGGCCTGCCCATTCGCCATCAACCTCGGTGTGCTCGTCAACCGCAGCGATGGTCTCATGAGCGTTGAGACAAATGGATTCAAGGTCTCGTGACCAATCACATTGGACCAAATGGACGCTATAGTGTTCGTCACCCCGTGAACGTAACCACGTGCCGATGGGGTGTTGGGGGCTGACAACAATCTCCAACTCTTCCATCAATTCACGAACNTGATCTGTGCCTCTCGCCATGATTCGGTGGGTTCACATTTGCCACCGGGATACTCCCACATGCCGCCATCAGCATCACTCAGAGCTCTCCTCATGATCACATGACCGTTTGCAAGAGGAAGGTAGGCCGCAACCACATCGATGGATGCCGGAGGTGAAGGGAAGAGGAGATAGGCCAAGCAAGCGGTAGCAAACTGTTCTGCATTCTCAACCGAAATGCGGTCAACATCGGGGAGGTGAAGGAAAATACAAGGTGATGGCAATGCTGCAGAATGTGGAGAAAGAACGAGTTGTTTGAGCGTTTGAAAGTAAGTTTCGTTGCAAAGATACGCCCCCGCATTGGTGGATACGTCAAACGCCACGGGAAACTGGGCGTCATCCCAAACGGTTGGGTCGACCCAAGTCCCCCGATGCCCTTCACCGTCGATGGTTGCACGGGTGACATGCCGGCCTTGATTATCGGGCATGCGCATGTCCAAGATGTCACGGGCCGTCCGTTCGACTCGAGGGAGTTCACACCGCTCACAAAGCCCGAGGTGCAAAATGGCATCCCACCGCTCACCGTTGGCTAAACGTTGTGCAATGTGCAACGACCCCGGTTGGTCGACCGTCAAGATACAAAACTCAGCCTCAACCAGTACCGATTCGCCTGTCCATGGATTGAAAAGTTCTTTTTCACCAGCAAAACATCGAGCAACCGCTTCACTGATGTTGAAGTCGTGTTCTCCAAAGGGCTCAAATCCCGTCACCAAGACATGCTTGAGAGAGGACATGGAGGGAGGTCGTGGGCCGAGGTTTTTCATCCATCCGCCGCCTGAACGGCGTCATCTTCACAAAGAGGCACACACACCGTCCTTTCATGGAAGAGGAATTGGTTGTCCAATTGGCACCTGATTCATCGGCAGGCCAGAAGGGCTTGCTTCCCGTTCGTGTGGTCAAAGAGATCTGGCGGGAAGTCACCTTTGGGGTTGGCACATGGGGGGCATTGCGTCCACTCATCGCTGCCTTGTTGGCAGCCGTTCCGTTCCTGTTCTTAGGCCAGCATTTCAATCGTCAACATCGCCGAGCAATGGATTGGACATTGCTGCAAATCCCGCTCGCTTTGACGATTGTTCTGTGGGTATTTCTCTACCTCTGGTCGATTTTCGACGCATGGCGTGATGCCGTCGCATCCATGGGTCAAGGCCAAAGTTGATCGCGAATCGAAATGCTCCCGTCAGCAAGACCCGC
>PBUZ01000023.1 GCA_002728035.1 Methanobacteriota archaeon | reverse complement strand
CGCCTCGCCTTTTCATCAGAATACAGCCTTTCTCGACACCCTGTTTCCAACGCAACCGTCGAAGCCGACACTTGGTCCCATGTTCAAGTGAATGTGGTGGCCGGTGAGAGTTACACCTTCCACATTAACGGCGAGGAAGCAGGGGTGGTTTTGGACGATGAGGCGACCATCCCGGCGGGCGATTTTGGCTCCAACGATTGCTTTGAGAGCGGAGAGGCCTGCGACGAGATGTACATTGCTCGCATGGGAGCAGGTTGTGATTGCTCGCACTTTGAGGGTGTTTTGGACAACATCTCTGTTCGTGCTGGACTCGACGCCGATGCACTGGAACAACGGATGCACCTTGACTTCCCGGAGGGCGAAGGAAGCGAGACATGGGATGCAACAGGCCAATACATGGCCAGCATCGAAGGTGCAGACTGGGTCATGCCCGACGGTAGCATCGTGGCTCAGGCGGTTGAGTTGTTCATTGGCGAGAGTTACGAACTCGATTTCGCAGCCGAAGGCGACACCTTGCTGTTCTTTGTTGAAATTGAGGAATACACCCGGGAATTGTTCTGGACTTCGTACTCGCTCAAGTTTGGCGACTTTGAAGAGATGACAGAATACACCGTCTATGCACAGTCCAACGAAATTCCAGATGAATGGAACCACGATACGGTCTCCTACGGCGAATGGGGCTTTGTTTACGATGCTTGGTCTTGGCCTGACGAAGGCGTGATGTGGTTCACGATGATTCTTGATACCGATGTTGAGGAATTGTTGATTGAACTTGACGCGGACATTGCTGACCCACCGCCCACCTTGGATGATATGACGGAGTTGAAAGAAAGCATCCCCGTGACCAACCAAGAGGTCAGTTGGGATTCCTTCAACAACGGTGATGTGAACATGAATTATTACTACGTCAACGTCACTGAACCTCTTGCAGACCTTCGCGTGCGAACCTATGACGGGCAGGGCAACGTCAACATTGGCATCTCCTACTACAGCCCTCCACAACCCACCATGTGGTGGGAAGAGCCGATTGGTTTTGACGACGGTGACGCTAAGGGAGGCGAAACAAACGCTGTGTTGGAATCCTGGTCCACTGGACCTGGCAACGAAGAGGAGGTTCACCTGTTTGANGTCGAACCNGGACTGTATTACATNACNGCNTATTCCTTCCGCAATGCNCGTGNATTTACCATCGTGGCNGATTTCGTTTATCCTCCGGAAAANGTTGACCCGGATGACGCCATCNTNTTGACGCCCGGCGTGGAATATGGATTNCTGAGCGGNTACGAAGGNCTNTCGCAGTACTTCAANGTCGAAGTTCCNCAAGGNACNGAGCGTTTGGTCGTTGANTTGAACGATGGAGCGGGNGANGCCTCNCTNTANATGCGCTTGGACCAAGCACCCACCACCTCCACCTANGACCANCATTCAACNGCNGAAGGCGCCNANGACCGCATTGCCTTCAACGACCCAACCCCCGGTTGGTGGTACATACTTCTCACTTCGGAATCGGCGTTCACTGGCGTGAACATCGTGGCTGAATTCGCAGATCGCTATGTTTGGGAGTACGATGGAACACCGCTTGAACTCTATCNTGATGAACCGCTTGAAGGCATCAGCGTCGCCAAAGGNGGCGAGATTTTCTTCTTCGCNATGCTNGAAGAGCCNGGCAATGTGTTCTCCATTGAAGCCTACGGGGGNTCAGGCGACATCATGCTCACGCTCGAGGGTGTCCANTANGAAATGGAATTCAACGANGGTGGCGGCCGCCCAGGTCCCGGATTTGGCCTTGATGTCTCNACCTCGTCCTTCGTGATGAACAGTGGGAAAGAGGGGACGAACCACAAAATGACGGTGGAGTTCCCGATGAACGGCCGCATGGACATCACCTTGACCGGGTTGTCGGATTCAGAAGAAATCAGCTTGGTTGCCCGTTGGGATGAAACTGAGTTGCCCATCGACCCCATCGACCCTGGTGAAGGTGAAGAACCGGCAACGGTTGAATCATGTGTGGAAGGAACGACGGCCTTGTTCGAGGAGGTTGACATCAACGGCGATGGTCTTCTTGACGAACAAGAACTGAAGGTGTCGGACCTGCCNCTTGAAGACACCAAGTCCATTGATTTGAACAAAGATTCCTTGATTGAATACAGGGAAGCATTGCAATTTGGCTGCACATGCGATATCGAATTGGAAACGGTNTTTGACGAATTTTCAGCCGGTAGCGATGAAGTCTCATTGTCCGCTCTGCAATCCCACGACTGGGAGAACGACTACGACTTTGACCTCATCAATATCAACGANGACGATGAAATTGACCGAGATGAATTGGAATTGCTTCTCTTGGTGTGTGAGACCACCTACGATGCCTTTGACCGAGACGGCGACGGTGTCCCCGATGAGAAGGATGCCTTCCCTGAAGACCCCACGGAAACCAAAGACACCGATGGTGATGGTGTTGGTGATAACGCCGATATTGTTGCAAGCGTTTCCAACGACATCATTTACGCCACCGCAGGTGTCATGTTCTTGATTTTGGCAGGCGCCCTGCTTGGCTTCTTGCGCTCTACCAGGACCCAGCGTGTTGAATCAGACGTGTGGTCGGACGAAGACCGGATGAATCAGGTCATGTTTGGCGAAGGCTCATCCAACGACTACGCCAAGGAACCTGTGGATTTTGAATCCGTCATGACCTCCAATGTTGCAGGTCCGTTCTCCGAACCGAATGGACTGGTTGAATCCCTTCAAGGCGACTCAGAACCATCGGGTCTTCTTNGCGCAGATGCCCCACACCCAGACTTGATGGGGATGATGTTGGACGGTGTTGAGACGGTGGAATACCCCACGGGCAGTGGCGTTGTCTGGACAAGGTCGTCCCCTGATGTGCCGTGGGAGCCAAAGGTCTAGATTGAGAAGACCTGATACGGTTGAAGGATCGCCGCAGACTTGCCCCTGTAGTGTAGTGGATATCACCCCGGCCTCCGGAGCCAGGAACCCGCGTTCGAATCGCGGCAGGGGCGTTCAGTCCGAGACAAAACCGTCCCAGCGACGCATGTAATCGATAAATGTGGAGTTCAGTCTTGCTTTTTGCAACGTCGCTTCGTCAAAGGGGGGCCTGCTTGGCNCAATCGACCCTGCGGCAAGATATGACGGCCAATCTGGATGAGCAATTCCTGCTCGGGCTACGCCNACGAAGTCTGCTCCTTGGTCGTGAGCGAGGTGAGCATCATCGGCGTTCCACACGCCGCCAGTCGANATGAGCGGGATGCCATCNNCCAACACGTCCCTGAAATGTGTGGTGTAGGGCTTTTCCACGTCGTTGNAAACGCCCGTTTCGTTGATGTCCCAACACGAGACATGAACAAAATCGAGTTCCATTTCGTTGCAAAGACGAAGCGTTTCCAATGCATCATCGAGGTCCAAACCACACGCACGCAAGACGGGTGATAGGCGAACACCGACCACAAAATTCGGGCCCGTTGAACGGCGTATTTCTCGAACGATTTCTTCCAAGAATCGTGTCCGTTTTCCTTGGTTTCCACCCCACTCATCCTTCCTACGATTGGTGGATGCACCGAGGAATTGAGCGATCAAATAACCGTGGGCTCCATGGAGTTCAACACCCTGGAAGCCGGCTTGTTCGCAACGCTTAGCGGCGATACCAAAGGCCTGAATCGTATGCTCAATCTCTGCAGCCGTCATCGCTCTGCTTTGGCCAAGTCCGTTTCCCAGTTCATTTTCCGAAGCNGATTTAGGCTGAAGTCCGGTCAATCGCTCGGGTGCTCGCATCCCACCGTGAAAGAGTTGGGCGAGTACAACGCCGCCGTGCTGGTGAATGGTGGTCGCCAGTCGGGTGAGCCCTTCGAGGTGCTCATCAGACCATGTTCCAAATTCGCCCTCCCAGCCCTGTCCATCTTCTTCAACATGGGTTGCAGCGGTGGTGATGATACCAAATCCGCCTTCGCTTCTGGCCTCAAGCCACGCGATTTCATCTTCTGAAAGTACCCCGTTGTCATGGCTCTGTTTATTGGTCATGGCAGCCAGTACGGTTCGATTGCGTACGGAAAGCGAACCTCGCTTGAACACNTANGGTTCNAGNACGGGGTGCATGCCNTGACATCACGCTTCCCTCCATCATCGTTTCCAACCANAGCGCTCATGAATTGCTNCGTATTCCANCGNACATCAGCAGGCGTGATCTAGTGGTTATGATGGGAGGTTCCCAACCTCTCTACCCGAGTTCGACTCTCGGCGTCTGCACCTTTACAGCCGCTGCCCACGCCGGTTTGAACTTGTCAAGGCCATGATGTTTCGATGCATGTTTGGCAGCATCTCGAACATGATTAACGCCAACAGGAACATGGCGAAGAGGCTCACAAACCGAGCAACATAACTGTGGCCGAATTCGAACACGCTCAGCCCCCACAAGTCCCAATGGGTGTAGGTCATGTGCATCCAAATGAGGCCTGCATTCNTGAAAACATTCAGAGCGTGGATGGTTGGGATAACCAATAACAGGGCTCGCGTTCGTTTTTTCCACGACATNTCCANCACCGAAATGGCGCCGATGAAGAGCACCATCGACTGGATGGCGGTGCACGCCAGCACGAAATTGATGCCAATCATGGTGCCGTCGGCCAACAACAATTCGGATTGAAAGGCGTATTCACCGGTGAAGTCCGTAGCAAACCAACGGTTGCCTTCCCATGCCTCCCATGAGACTCTTCCCGAGGGGTCGTTGACCCAGGTGGTTCCAATTTCAATGTCCTGGCCGGTGGCAAATCCGAGGAACCACGCCGATTGTGAGGCCACGAACCAAATGGCGAGCACACTCAAGTAGGGGACATAGGAGATGAGAAGGTAAGGCCCTCCTGCAAATGCGACGGTNCCACGGGCCCAAACGATGGCTTCTTTCCGCTGGTCAACCGCCGTTTCTTCCCACCACGCTGCAAGGCAGCTGAGCGGAAGGGTCAAGGCCGACATGACGGTCAAAATCGGGTCGTTGTGTCCGTGGTAAGTCCACGCTTGTGAAAAGAAGTACACGCCGACCAAAATCCANCCTGTCTGGGCCAGGCGAACCACGGAGCGTTCTCGCCACCACCACGCTGCACCGAGCAGGACCATACCGGCTGCGCCGATGAGGGTGGCCGTTTCTCGTTCGATGAGCACGNACCAAGCGAGGAGGTGATGCACTATCAAGGTCTCCAAATGAGAACAAAGGCCATGTGTCGTCAAGCAAGCCGTGAACCATGGACGGCCCTTTCGTGCAAACTGCGCCGCTCCTGTCGTATTCTGCACGTGCAGATTCTCCCATCGCTTTTCTTGACCGAGACGGCGTGCTGAACCTCGGGAAAGCCGGCTATGTCAATCGTCCAGAGGAAGTTGAACTCCTCAGCGGTGCTGCGCAAACGGTCGCCTCCCTNCGAAAACAGGGCTACCTCATTTGCGTGGTCACCAACCAGTCCCCGATTGCCAGAGGCCTTTGGGGGCCTGAGCGACTTGAAGTTCTTCATGCGACCGTGCAGGAACACCTGCTAGAAGAGCATCCGGATGCACATGTTGATGCATTTTTGACCTGCCCACACCGGTATGAGGACCGATGCAGTTGCCGCAAACCCTCGCCAGCAATGCTCCATTTGGGTCATCATCATCTTCGCAGGGATGCGAGTCTCGTTCCTTCCTTTTCACCGGCACTTTGTCCGGTTGATATGCCCCATGTGAATTGGTGGGGTTCTAAACCCATCCCGCCACACCCGCTCGATTTGATGGTTGGGGACCGAACCTCCGATATGGGAGCAGGCTGGGCCTACGGTGCGAGGCTCTTCCGTGTGTCCAAAACAATCGGTCTTTCTCAAGTACATCAGCGACTTCTCAGAGACGAGGACCCGGGGGACGAGTTTCAGCCGTAGGTGAGCGCATGGGGTGGTTGGGTCTTGACGATACGGATTCGCTCCAGGGNGGNTGCACGACTGCATCNTTNCATGCCTTGCTTGCTGATTTACCAAGCAATATCAAGACGGGTGTTCCTCGGTTGGTACGTTTGTGGCCGTTTGCTCAGCGGCGAACACGAGGAAATGCTGCGCTGGCGGTTGAACTGCATGCGCCCGATGAGGCTGTGCTGTTGGACCATCTCGATGATTGGTGGAGGCGCCATCTCGTACCCTTGGAGGGGGTGGTTGANGCTTCAACGATGTCCGACCGGCCTCAATCACCAGCCAGCCCAGGCATGGTGTACTATCGCCAACGTCCCGACGAGGCGTTTTATTGGAATGCGGTAAGGCAGGAAGTGGACTTTCTCAGTATTCCAACGCCGCACCGTGCTTGGGGCGGGCATGGAAAAATCGGTGCTGCTGCTGCTATTTCTTGGCCTGCCCAGCAGGTGACTTGGGAAGCGATTGCATGGAGGTCAACGACTGAATCAACACAATCACGCCGAATCGATATGAACGCTCTCTTGGAAATTGACGGCATGGAAGGCGTGGTGCTGTCAAGAGACCCACGAAACGGGAGCGGTCTTATCGCACCTCGTGGTCCTTCTCCCGTCCTTTTTGGTGTACGTGCGACAAGTTTTGAGGTTGCAGAAAAGGCTTGCCTCCATTTGCTTGATGCGCCAGAAACCGAGGAGGTATCGGCTT
>PBUZ01000022.1 GCA_002728035.1 Methanobacteriota archaeon | reverse complement strand
GTGGGATGCCGAGGACCAGCGCCCACACGCCGATGCTCAATCCAGCCATTCGCACATCGTCAAAAATCTCGCCGACCAAGATGATCAGGAGCACCATCAACAAACGCCCCAACACCAAGACAGGACGCACCGATGTCCAGATGGCCCCTGCTTCCCCGACGGGTTCTGGCTGGTCAAGCGCCGACAGTCGTTCAGCGAGTGTCGGAGCCATGACGACAACCACGCCCTTGCAATCATCAATGTTCGCTTCATGATGCACCCGAAAGGTTGCGTTTTGTTGGCCGCTTATGCGGTTCGCACACGGTCATCGATTTGAGCACCTTCGCCTGCTCGTCCACCCGTGCGGCGAATTTCTCGCCAGGCCTTGATGACGCCCTGTCCGTATGCCCACTGGGCGAGGAAGACGAAGAGTGGTGCCAAGAACACCGTGCCGATGGAACGGTGAGGTGAGGTGCCGATGGCGGCCCCCAACCACGAGATGGCAATGTAGGCACAAACCAATCCCAATGGGATGTGGAAAGCGACGCGGGCAAGGTCCCAATCACCAGCGAGGGTGAACCAGAGGTCGGCTTCAGCCCCGCCTGACAAGCCGCCGTAAAGCATGGCAGCGAGGGCGAGCACCACCATGGGCGGGAAGAACCCGATGGCAGTGTGCGACCAGGTGGCGATTTCAGGCCAGCGCTTGTTGGCGACCATGCGGGTGTAGCCGTAATTCCGCATCTGCTTCATGTACGGCTTGAACGGACGTCGTCGTCGATGAGGCATGACGTTGGAAGGGTCGATGAACAACTTGTGGCCTTTGCGCTGAATCTTGGCATCGAGCACCACATCCTCAGCACCGATGCAACCTTCTTCGAAGAAATCAACTTCCCTGAGGTTGGCCATACGGTGAGCGCAATTAACACCGGGGTTGTGCGTGATGGGGACCAGTTCGCCCTTGGGCTGTGCACCGTAACGGGTACCTGCGGTCATGAACTTGGTGCAAAAGGCCACGTCAGCGCACTTGGCACCGAAGGGGTCGTCATCGGGCGCAAAGTTGGGGCCTCCAACAGCACCGACTTCGGGGTTGTCGAACCATCGAACGAGTTTGGCGACCCAATCGAGTGGAGGCACGGTGTCGTCGTCCGTGAACAACACGAGGTCGTGGTCCATTTGACGGAGTGCAAAGTTGCACGCATCCGCTCGGTTGCGAGAGGGGTCGTCGATCCAGGTTGCACCGTGCTTTTCGCACACGGCTTTGGTATGGTCCTTGGACTTTGAATCGGCGATGATCAGCTCGAAATGGGGGTATGTTTGCTTGCCGAGGCGCTCGAGCACGATGTCGAGTTCATCGGCATTGTTGATGGTGGGGATGAGGACCGCCGTTTTGTACGGCGTTCCGTCTTCCTTGAGAAGAACGGGAACAGGCTCCGTGGTCTCGCCCATGTCACAGGCGACACACCCGCCTCATAAGAAATCAAGGGACACGTGAGATTTTGTTCGTATGCGCGGAGAATGCACTCCNCCCGAAGAAACCGCGTANGAANGCNTCCGTTCATGNNACCTTTTGTGCTAAGTTCATAAGCCGTCGCGATGGGCTTTCGGATAGAGAGGGATGAACTCATGCTGAACGTCACAGCCCGACAGGACTTGATGAGTAAAATTGTGGACACGTTGGGTGTTGTCGTCGAAGACGCCCGTTTCGAGTTCAAAGAAGACAAGATGCAGGCGACGGTCGTCGATGCATCCCACGTCGCCATGATCGACATGCGTGTCGATGCAGCGGCCTTTGATACGTGGGAAATCGAGGAACAGAACCTCGCTCTTGAACTTCGCAAAATCAAGGACCTCATCAGCCTTGGTGCTGCTGATGAAATGATCGAAATGGCCTACACCACCGATTCGGGCGTGCTCACGCTCAACCTCGGAAAGATCGACAAAAACATCCGCCCGCTGGATGCGAGCACGGTGAATTCCCCGAATTTGCCCAACATCGAAATCCCATCGTCCATCGAGATCAGTGGGGCGTCGCTCGCGCAAGCCCTGCGAGCGGCCAAGCAGGTTGGCGACTTGGTCAACTTCAGCATTGATGCCAATTCGTTTACCGTTCACGTGCAGGGCCAAACCGATTCGGTGACNGTCAGNTTCTCAAAGGATGAACTCGAGTCCCTGAACTGTGCAGACCCTGCACGAAGCCAATATTCCTTGACCTATCTCGTCCCGCTTTCCAAGGTGTTTGGCTCGCTGGACAAGGTCAAGTTGGGCTTTGGTGAAAGTTTCCCGCTTCGCTTGGAGTTCTCGTTTAATGACGGTGCAGGCGAAGTCGTCTACTTCCTTGCCCCTCGTGTTGAAACGGATTACTGAACTCAGTACTCACGCCATCCGTTGCCGCAATCCTTGCACGTGAGCATACGCGTTTCGGGTTCATCGGATGAACGGGTCTGTTCGAGGTAAGAAAACACCTCAACACAATCGCATTTTGGACACATGTACGTGTTCTTGGTCAGCACACCCTGAAGTTTGTCCGAGTCCTTGATGATCTCAAAATCACGGTTCTCAACCTTCGTGGTTGAGGTTGCTTTGGAGAGGTCAATTTCTTTTCCACCGATCGTGGTGGTGTTGTCCGCAGGACCTTTGTAGCCGCACTTGTAATTCGTGCACGAAATATCACCCGAAGGAGATGGAAACGACAAGGTTCCACATTGTGGGCAAAACATNGNTTATGCCCGTGGAATGAAGTATTTAGCCTATTCTGCTTTAAATNNGAAGAAACCTNCCTTGTTCTTGTTCGGGCATTTTTCAGGGCAAGGGTCAAAATCATCGGCCTTCACGGAAACGCCATGTGGCTGTGGTATGATTGGCGTGCAGCCGCCGTTGCCGATGAGAATGGCAACATCGTCGACAGCATGGAATGGACGGGCCATATGACCGAACATGCTGTCGTTGAGCGTCTTCGAAAGGTGAGCCAAGGTCAGCGCATTCGCGAGGCGGAAGAGCTGCATCAACGGTTTCCAGAGGCCGTCATCTGTGTCCATGGCGACACTCAACTCCCTGACGCCGATTGGCCGCTGCCCAATGCAGAACAACAAGCGGCAGCTGATGCTGCCGCACTCCGTCTTGCGGTCGAGGGTGTTCAGGCCGCAGCCAGCGACCCCGATCGTCGTTTGGAGCACCTGGTCCGAGGGAGCGACGAATTGAGGGCCAACCACTTGACCATGGAATCGCGTTTGCTCGAATGGGCGGGTCTCTTCTTCCCGATGACGGTGGCCACCGACCGCTCCGCCTACGTGCGCACCGTTGCCCAAAGCGACACGCCAGAAGCCTTCGCACAAGCCATGGGCGTGGACATACCTCCATCGCTTCCTTCCGAGGCAGAATGGCGTTCGTTGCAGGAATGGGGTGAAAACACCGCACAGGCGCAAGGCCGTCTCGACCGAATGGAACACGCACTTCGCCTGCTGGCGGGTGAACATCTCCCGTCCGTATCCGCCCTCGTTGGCCCACTGTTGGCCGCCCGTCTGTGCGTGGAAGCCCACGGACGACAACGCCTGGCCCGATTACCATCGGGAACGGTTCAGATCTTGGGTGCAGAGAAGGCCTTCTTCCATCATCTCAAGACGGGTGCACCCTCGCCCAAACACGGCCACATTTTCATGCATCCGTGGATCAGCCGCTCACCCCGGTGGGTACGAGGAAAAATCGCCCGAATGCTGGCGGGAAAAATCAGCATTGCAGCCAAAGTCGACGCGTTTGAGGGTACACCGTGGGATGAAGCCGAGGTCGCNAAGGTTGAGCAACGCGTGGAAGCCCTTCGCGAAGCCAACAAGCAACCGCCCTCACGGCGCTGAGGAGGCGATGGAATGGGCGGNGGAAAGAAGCGCAGACAACGCGGTCCGCGTCAACTTTCACCGACGGTTCGTCTTGACCGACGCACGCTCTGGACACTGAATGCTGTTCCTGGTACCGATGTCTACGGTGAATCGCTGCGCCGATTTTCCGGTCATGAACACCGTCGCTGGGACCCAAACCGCTCCAAATTGGGCGCAGGAATGCTGCGTACTCGAGGGGCGCCTGAACGGTTGTTGCCAACGCCCGGAGAAACGGTGCTCTACCTTGGNGCGGGTCANGGAACNTCGGTGAGTCACCTCTACGACCATCTGTGCGGTGAAGCCAATCGGCTGAAGGGGCGTTTGGTCTGCGTTGACCTGGCGCCTCGATGTTTGCGTGACCTGACCTTCATGGCCGCCAAGCGTCCTGGTCTTGTTCCCGTTCTCGGCGACGCCCGTCAACTCGCCGCCTGGGGCGTTTTGTTGCCCAAACAGGTGCCATGGTTGTTTCAAGACGTGGCGCAAGCAGGGCAAGTAGACATCTTCCTCGCGGCCTGCAAACGCTTCCTTGCACCNGGCGGCATGGGCTTGCTCTCGCTCAAAGCCGCCAGTGAGCGCTGGACGGGAGAGGGCGAAACNGCGTTGTTCAACAACGTCGCTCACACGCTGGAATCGGCGGGNTACANGTTGGANGAAGTCATCGANTTAACGGGGTACGAAGACAACCATCGCCTCTTTGTCGTGTACAACCAGGAGGCGTGAAGGTGCCAGAACTTCCCGAGGTGGAAACGGTTCGCCAGGGTTTGCTCCAATCGATTCTTGGAAAGGAAATCGAGGACGTGTTGATTCGTCGTAGCGGTTTGCGCTATCCCTTTCCCGAAGATTTGGCTACCGTTTCTGGATGCAGCGTGGTGGACATTCGCCGTCGTGCAAAGTACCTGTTGCTGGATTTGAGCGACGGGCGGGTGCTGTTGTCACACCTCGGCATGAGCGGGCGCTATACCCTGTTCACCAACGAAGAAGCNAAGTCTGTCAAACCGCTGTTGAAGACGGTGAACGGCGGTGTCCCTGTCTCGTCGTTTGGCGAGACCACCGGGTACGACGGCAAGCACGACCACCTCGAATTCGTCTTTACGGACGGTACGCGCGCAGTCTACACGGACCCTCGTCGTTTTGGCATCATCGACCTGTTTCATCGCTCGGAAGAAGCGATACAACCGCTGTTGGCCATCCTGGGTCCCGAGCCCTTTGACCCGTGGGGCGCCGTGGACCTTGCCGCAAAACTCCAAGGGCGAAGAACCGCCATCAAACTCGCACTGCTTGACCAAAAAACGGTTGTTGGCGTCGGTAACATCTACGTCTGCGAATCCTTGCATCGGGCGGGCATTTCCCCGCGNAGGGAAGCCAAAGGATTGGTCAAAGCCAACGGCCAACCGACGAAGCGACTTGTCGAACTTGTCGCTCACATCAAAGACGTGCTCAACGAAGCCTTGGATGCTGGGGGCTCCACGCTCAACGACTTTTCAAGCGTGGACGGCACACTGGGGTATTTCGCCCATCAATTCGCTGTCTACGGACGTGAAGGACAACCATGCGCCAAAGAAGGGTGCGGTGGCGTCGTGCGACGCATCGTGCAGAGCAACCGTTCTTCGTTTTACTGCCCGTCCTGTCAGCGCTGATCACAACTGCCAGACGACACTCAGTGCGAAGCCCCACAGCACGACGGCCGTCAATCGATGGATGAACGCGGCCTGATGCTTGAGTCGGTCCAACCAGGTGCTCCCGGTCAAGACCAACGCCACGAGCATGTACCAAACAGCATCGATGGTCATGCCCAAGAGGCCGACGGCGGCCTTGGAGGTGAAGTTCATGTCGGGCTGGAGTACCTGGGCCAGAACGGCCACGAGGAACAATGCGATTTTTGGATTGAAGAAGGCGATGGCGAAGCCTTCGCCAAAACCTTGAGCGGATGAGCCGAGGTCTTCGCTGAAGAGCGCATCGTGGTTGGCGTTCCACATCGACCATCCGTACCATCCCAACAAACCGCAGCCGATCAGTTGGAGGACGGTGAACGCTGTTGGCGCTTCCTCGAGCAGCACGATGAGGCCAAACACGGCCATGCCAGCATAGATGCCAAAACCCAAACCGTGGCCAAGAGCGCACATCACGCCTTGACGACGACCACCGATCATGGTGTTACGAAGCACCACCATCAAGCTTGGGCCAGGTGAAACGGCGCCGAGAAAAAAGACGGTGCCGGCTGCAAGCAGCACATCCCATGCGACGGGGTCCACGCCACAAGCACATCGACCATGTTTTCAAACTTGGTCTGCGTGCGCCTAGAGAAGGTAGAGTGTGACGCCTCGGCCAGCGGTTCTCCGTTCTTTTTCGGCTGCTGCAAATTGGAGACTCCAACGCAACATCGAAGCATTGGCTTTTCGATGAGCCAACACTCGAGAGTAGGCGTTCTGTAGGGCGTGCACGGATGTTTGGGGTGTTTCGTTGACCTCCATGGATAGAGGAACACCTTTCTACCTCTTTAATGTTGTTTTTCGTGCATCATCCGTGCTTCATGCCCCTTTTCTTACGAAATCAATCATTTAATTTCAAGAAAAAGGCATCAGGGTGTGGAAATCAAACCTTGCATATCGGGCGATGCTGGCGTGAGGAGAGGCAGCCGTTTTCGGTACACCCGAAACGATCTCGGCCCACGAGGGGCGGCGCTGTCAGGAACGCCGTGTTGACGTCGAACGATACGATAACCCGTTTGGGTATGGGCCTGTTGCAAGGCGGTGTTGCTGTAGGCAGGAGGGAACACCACGCCAACACGTTCCAATTCTTGCCGGGCTCGAAGGGTTGAGGGGCGAGCCTTCTTGGCACGCAATGCCAGCGCTCGCAGCCCAAATGAACGGGCGATTTCTGCCTCCTTGAGGTTTTCAACACCTTTCCAAGTCTTCTTTTTCTTCTTGCTTTTCTTTGCACGCTTGTCAATGCGCTCAAACCAACGGTCGCATTTCAGGGTTGGTTGTTTTGTCACCCGAAATGTGGCGATGTTCACGGCTGCCAAACCCGGTGAGACGTGGTTGTAGGCGCCGACATCCAGCCCCACCCATGCGGGGCGACCGTCATCCAATCGGGTGGTCGAGAAGGCAACCTCGCCGGCCGCATCGCCAAGTTTGGTGGTGGTGGTGTGGCCAAAAAACACGGTGCGTGTAGGGTCCACCGCTTCTTCGTGTGTGAACCACGGTTTGCGAATCCACAACAATTCCTTCTCACCCTGCATGTCAAGGGGCATCCTTGGGTCGTAACCCGCATGCACGAGCCGTACATCATCGAGGACGATTTGGGTCGGAAGGGTGTCAAGCCACATGAAATCCTCAAGCATCTGTTGTTTGGCCCTCCACAAATCCCCTTCTGCCTGAACGATGTACGAGGCATAGGTGGACTTCCCTCCACGTTGCATCCAAGGCTGCCATGCCGCAAACGTCCCGTCGGGCTGCACACACTGGATGGCCATTTGTTCGTGGTTTCCTTTGATGCACAGCACCTGCGGGTGTGTGCGCAACAAAGCGACCAGGTCTGCTGAAGCCGGACCACGGTCAATCATGTCGCCCAAACAGATCACGCGGTCCTCCGGTTTGAGCTTCAACCGATGCAGCAGGGCTCGAAACGTGGCCAGATGACCGTGGACATCACCGACCACGAACACACGGTGCCCGTCTTCTAGACGGGCCTGCAATTCAGCCTCAAGCGAAGGGTCCCTCAGCGACGGTCCAAGCGGGAGGTTCAACTTGCAACTCAAGCTGTTCACCGAAGAGATGTTCCCTTCGGTTAACCGTTGTTTGAATCCCTATATGTTCTTCCCCCAAGAGTTGGGGGAGAAAGGCCTGTTTTGCGACCTTTTCCCCCTTCCTTCGGGTTCAACATCAGGCGGCGTCTTCGTCGCCACCATCGGATGAATCAGCCTCGTCGTCGGCGTCTTCCATGGCAGCGGCAGTGGCCAGTGAGTCGCTTTCGGTGGAAGCGTTGCCTGCACCGATCATGCCCATGGCGATCATCGCGATACCGCCAACCCAGAACAAGAGGGTGACCCAGTCAATCCACGAGTCGAAGTTTGTCCAGTAGGACAACATGTCTTGGTTCTGCACAATGGCGCTCTCCATCTCTTCCGCATCATCGTCACCGATCATCGATGAGGACTTGATTTCAAACACCGGCTCGAGGTCGCTCATGCTTGGTGCACTGGCTTGGCTGGTGTGTGCACGGGTGTCCAAGTAGAAGGTTGAGGAGGATTCTCCTGCGATGATGAGACCAGAGAGTTGTTCTGCTTGCATGGTGATTTCGCTGCCGAAGTACACGGGCAGTGCTCCGGGCGTGGCGTCAAGCAAGGTGTAGGTCTCCAAGAGGTTGGCCTGGATGTTGCGCTCGGTGGCGGTCACGCTGGCCGAACAATCGTCAACGGGGATGCCCTTCACGGTGCTGGTGCCGTCGCAGGTGATGTCAGCGATGGCGTAACCGCTCACGTCCACCTTGTCGCCGCTACCCGTCAGGAAGCCACCGGTGGTGCCGACCAAGGATTCGGGGGTGATGAGGCCATAGGTCTCGGTCGCCATGGCTTCGTTTCGCCACGAGAGATACGTCGAACCGTCTTCAGCAAGAGTTTCGCCTTGGTCACAACCGCCGGCTTCACCCGTACACATCGTGTAGTTGGTGCCGTCGCCGTTGGCTACACCGCCGGAACCGTAGTACGTTTCGTTGGTCTCAAGCGAGAGCCAATCGCCTGTCGCAGCGTCTTGCCAGCCCAGCAACCAGTTGTTGAACGATTGCGTGAGGTAGGGCATGACGCCGTTTGACATGAGGTAGCCGGGGACCTTTGCATCAGCAGTGGTGCCGTAAATGCCAGCCTTTGCTGGGTCACCCATCATCAGCAATCGCATGGCGGAAGAGACATTCTCATCCACGCCGTACATGGTCGAAATGGTGGTTTCATTCCATGGGAGGGAATTTCCATCGAAGATTGGAGGCGTCTGGCCTGAAAGTTCTCCGTACAGGAACAAGACTGCACCTCCTTGAGTTGTGAGGCCGGTGGTTTCGTTGTAGAGGATGTGGCCCGAAAGTGTTGGATGGAGGTCAATCGCATCCCTGCCGAGAAGTTCCCAGAGGCTTGATCCATCTTCTTGTCCGATGTTGAGGCTCGTGGAGAGGTAGCCTCCGTTCAGCGGGTCTTCTGCACCAAAGGTGGTGTTCACGAAGAGAGAGGCGGTCATTTCGCCGCTGCCACCGAGGAGAACCATCGGCAACGAGGTGGAGTCGTTGAACCATCCCG
>PBUZ01000021.1 GCA_002728035.1 Methanobacteriota archaeon | reverse complement strand
CCTTGACGGCGGAACACCCCGCAATAGGAACACGCCATACGTGGTGCATCGTTGTCTTTCTCGATCACCATTGGTAACCGGGTCACCACTTCATCCATCTCAAGGAACGACAATTCGGGATAGGTCACCACCTCGTGTTTCACGCCCAGGCGTTCACACAGAGAAGCTGCACAGACGATGGAGGGTGGACGGTAACCCTCGATGCCTTCATCCACGGTGCCTGCAACAATGGTCACGTCGTTTCGTTTACCAAGAAGGTCAACCAGAACATCAAGCAAGACCGCAGAGTCTTTGCCTCCTGACACAGCGACAAGGATGGTGGTGTGTTCGCCCTTTTTGAGCACCAACTGAGAACGAAGTTCTTTGCTGATCTTCTTTCTGACCGACTTGGCAAGGTGTTTACCGCACAACACACGCCCCGAGTACGCTTGTTCAACAACGGCGGGGTTGTCGCAGGAATCGCATTGGGGGATGACAAAAGGTGCCCCTTCTGTTCCGCCTTGCATGGGCCACGCTCGTGGGCTCCTCCTTTGAATCTCACCCATGAATCCAGCATGTGTTCTCGCGCATTTTTGGTGGATTTTTCCAATTGAAGAATTAATTTTTCAATTGAAGGTTTAAAGCATGCACAAGAAGGGATTTTCTCGAGATTTTGGCTCAGAAATCAGCGCCGGGCGTATGCGAAAAAACAGGCCACACAACCCCACATCAGGAGAAAGTGAAAACCATTTTTCAGTTGGAAAATCCCAGAAGGTCGCCAAATGGACAAAATCGCTGCTCCAAGCGCAAAACTTCTTGAAGGCTACAGCGGTGTCGGGAGAATTGAGAAGCCATGTTGCAACGTCTCTTGAGTGAGTTTCTCAATCAGGCGGGGATTGAACAGGCCATGATGTTTGATGACCGAGGAAGGTTGCTCTCGGCAGTTGGCCCAAAAGGACAACTGCCGGCCACCGACCGTGCGGTTTCACTCACCTCTGCAGCACTTGACTCCTCGCAACAACTGGGTTTGGGCGATTTGCATGAGGTTTGGATAGAAGGCGATGAAACCGTCATGATCGACATCATCACACCGTATCGAATCCTTATGCTCAACGGAACCAACGGTAACATCGCCCGTTGGCGCCACACGACTGACCATTTGCGACGGCAACTCGCTACGACTCCTGAAATCTAGGTGAAGAACATGTTTGAACTGCCTTTTGGAACGCCTGTAAACGAAGATATCACGTTCGTTGAGGGCGAATTGCAACCTTTTGCGCACGGAGCGATCTCGACCTATGTTGGGCGTCGAAAGAAACCCGTAGGCCACCGATTCGTGCGCGGTGGGAGAATTGTGGCATGGGTCGTTGAGGGCGATACAAAGGGCGTCATGCTGGGCGGTGCTGAAGCAAAAACTGCGCTTGAAGCGATTGAATCCTCACAAAAAGTCCGCCATACTGCCACAGCCTACAGCATTGGAGGGCTCGGTAGTGTCGCTGAGATCTTGCCAGAGGCATTCGAACATCAGGCAGACCGCCAAGGCATGAAATCCACCTCGAACATGGTTGAACGGTTGCTCGCTCGCGATTTATCCACTGTGATTCGAGAAATGGCAAGTCATACCACCGTTCGAGGTGCCATGGCCATCGACAGCGGCATGCTCATCGATCATGCGGGTGACCTGCCTGGATTGGGTGCGGAAGAAACCTTGGCAAGTGAACTTCACGATCTTGTGTCGAACATTCGTATTGAAGACCTGAAGCCAGAGCTTGGAGTGACGGGGCAAGGGCATTGGACGCTTCACAGCGGCGAGGGGGCACTGTTGCTTGCCCAAAGCGGCGATATTTCCCTCGCTGTCTGGACCGAAAAGGATGCCAATCATGCACGGTTGCTCTCCTCTGCCTCCATCGCTCTAGAAGGTGAACTCGTATCGGCAGGGTCCCATGGAACCAAACTCCCCGAGGGTTTCACGCTGCGTGACGGTCGCGGTGGCCCAGACGCCGTGATTCCCATGCTCAAGGCGGGCATCAACGAAGAGGTCACTGGACACATCCAGTCCGGCTCCTCGAGCAAAGCGGTGTCCCTTGTCCTCAATCGTGGTGTTCCTATCGCCCTGTGGGCGCCTTCCGTCTCAAACCGAGAGGAAGCCATGATGGCGCTCACCGAACCAAAACGAAAGGTCAAGCTCATCCGCTTCCCCGCAGGCACCATTGTATCGGCCAATTCTGGAACCGTGGATGCGTTCTCTGTCAGCACCTTCATCGACGATTTGGCCACTGTACGAACCCGCTCTGAGGCACGGCAGAGCTCGCTGAAAGCGCTGCTTGACGATTTGCTTGGCTTTGAAGCAGGTCTTGAATCACTGAAGAAAGAGCGTTCGAAGTTGAAGTTCAAATCCGATGGCTCCGATGTTGCTGAGCCCCTTCCGGTCATGAAGGACCAAGCCGTCAGTGCCGTTGATTCGGGGTTGCGTCGCAAACTCGAAAAAGCGGAGCAAACCATTGATGAACTCAACAAATCAAAAGCGGTGCTTGAGAGTCAGGTCAAGGCCCTTGAGAAGAAGAAAGAAGCTGCGCAAATCGTAGCACGGGAAGCAACCGAATCCCGTCAAGAAAACACCTCTGCATTGGAGGACGCCAATGTTCAACTCAACACCATGCAGGTTGACCTCGCTCAAGCGCGAAGCCAATCGGAAGAAGCGAGTGCACGTGCGGAACGTTTGATGCGCCGAGTCAATGAACTCGAGCACCAAGTGAGCGAGCGTGCTGCTGAATTGGCCAAAGCACTTGGGGATGCTGAAAGCAGCATTGAATTGCAAACCATGATCGAATCACTCTCGCTGAAAGAAGCTGAACTTCAAGCAAATCTTGACAGTGGAAGCGAGCGTTTGAACACGATTCGTCAACAGAGCGAGGACGAAGAGCGCCGCCTGAGGGTCCTCAGCGAACAAGTCAACACTTCTCGCGAGCGTCACGCCCGAACCCAAGCCGACCTGCTCACGCTGCAGGAACAAGTGCATGTCAACAACCTCGAACTTGAGGCCGCTCGTACCGAAGAAAAGCATGCCCGTGAGCGAATGGAGGAAGACCGCTTGAGGCGGGCAGAGGACGAAGCCCGACGTGCGAACATCCAAGCAGAATTGCGCGAATTGATGGACGAACGACGGGTTGTTTTGCGTGAATTGGGCGACCTTGGCGCACGTCGCGGTCATGCTGAAGCGGAGCTGGCCTCGTTGGTCGACAAAGCAACAGCCCTCGCCGAAGCCCACGAAGAAGCCCTTGCTGACATTCAGGAGGCGGAGCGACTTCGTGCACGTTTGGCTGAAGAGCCGCTCGCACAGGCACTGCTCGATGACAACAACACCTTCCAAGGATTGGGCCCGGTGTTGGAACGCTTGGAACACGCTCGTGGATTGGGTTACTCGGTAAACATGCTCGACAGGGCCGTTGAACGAGCCCTCCAAGTGATTCAGGGAACGGTGGACCATGTGGCGGCGACACCTCGACATTTGCTGTCCTCTGAAGTGATGACGTTGCTCGAGCGTCAAGTTCCACAAACCGCTGGTGCAGTACGCGGCTTGGCACGTTGGTCCGTTCAACAACGACTTGAACATCAGCTCGGGGAAACGGTGAACCAAGTGGTGTTGGATTTGGAACATCTCCTTGAGGACTTTGACCGCTCGATCACGATGCTACGGCGTATTCGAAACGTCCTCGAACAGGTTGAGCGCTTGGGTGCACCGGCTCATGAAGTTCAAGCCCTGTTAGCCAACTGCCAGCGACCTGAAGCCTTGCCGAGCCTCGCACAAGGCACGCGTAGACTCATTCAAGTCGCGCTCGACGACATCTACCTCGAAGCCGACCAACGGGATGCAGGTGAAGCCATTGGTTTGGAAGAAACAGCTCGTGTGCTTGAAGAACTCATCACGCAGTTGGATGCATCGGGACTGACCGATGGACGCCCGCACGGGATGATGTGGGAGTTCCAACGCGACGGTTTGTTGCCTTTTGAGCGGGAATCCATTCCAGCTGAACAACGACTTCCTGTCTCCAATGAGATGTTGGAACATCTTGAGCCGCATCTCATCAACGCTGAACTCGCTGCACCTGTGCAGACGGAGAAGGCCATGGTGGATGAAGAAGGATGGTCGCCCCTTTCTGCACCGCAAGACGTCGAACAGCCTGAAATCGAGACCCCTGCAAATGAATCGGTCGTGATGCACGAGAGCCTTGACGATGAGCGAGCGAAGTTGGAGGAAGAACTCGCCCGCCTTGATGCGGACCGACTCCATCGCCACAGCGCTGCGCCGCCGACAGCTGCACCTGGTGATGCTGCTCTTGCCGACCTTGAATCCCGTCTTTCAAACCTTGACTTCTGAGGTTGACCACCATGTCGTCAACGCTGATGGGGAGAGAAGAGCAACTCGCAAAATCCTATCCGTTGTGGATTGAACGGTTGCTGTTGCTGCTCGCTGTGATTGCCTTCTGCTTCTTCCATGGCGAGGTAACGGAGGCGACTGACAACACGATCCTTGGCGTAATTCTCGGATACATCCTGTTTCCACTCGCTCTCTTGGCGTCAGTGGAACTGTTGGGAAGAGGCCTCCAACGGTGGTTGTCCTCATAGTTGCGAGAAATCCTTGCCTTCAGGTTCAGCTGGCAATTGATTTGTGCGGGATTGAATAAAGCCGATGACTCGCTGCCATGGAATGAAGAAACGAAGCACGGCCATGATGCTCAAAAAGAGCAGTGCTGAAATCACCAAACCGTAGGTCAATGTCAATTCAATCGACTCGGAAACTTGGCCTGCCCATTGACTGCCTGTGGTGTCGGAAACCACGGTCAACAGGACCTTGTGGAATCCAAGCGCGACCATCGTTGCTACGCCCGTCAGACCGAGGAACAGGAAGGTGTGTCGCAGATGGGTGTTCAGGACGTTGTCCATCTGTCGGACGTATTCAGGGTCTCGCTTGCACGATTCAGGAAGGCGGAAGGCGTACTCAAGGTTTCGGATGACACCGTAACTGGCTTCCTGGAAGACCATGATGAGAACAGCGATGAGGATGAGATTGAATTGCTCTTGCGTCACGAGTTTCAGCCCAAACAACCCGATGGTGGGGTCGGAAGTCTGGCTCTCGAGCGTGGCCAGTGCTCCACCATAGGAGCCAAGTTGGGCTTTGATGAGCGGGAAGGTGAGGATGGCGTGAATACCCAAAAAGAGCAGTGTAAAGCCAATGGCCCAAGCGATAGAGCGGCGCGACAACCCCCAAATGCCACGGGTGCCCATGATGACGGGAAGAAGGTAGATGAAAAGAATGAGCAAGGACATGATCATCAACAGCGGCCATTGCAGCGTTTCCAATTCAGCGTTGTTTGGCAAACGCAACTCAAAGGAAAACAGCATACCAGCGAACCAGGACAGGATGAGACGCCCGACGAGGAGCGTGATGAGCCCGATGATGAATCCGAGTTTGATCCGTTGTTGGACCTTTGGCGTTTGGAAAGCGATGAACGCCATGACAGCACCGAGACCCAAGCCAAGGACCAACGGCACGAAGAAGCGACCCATACCGTCCCTTCCTTCGCCCGTGAGCCAATCGCCGAGTGGCAACTGGTCGGAGATGAGAAGTTCAATGGTGTCAAACAAAATGGTGTGGTCGATTGAACCAACGACATAGGTTGACACGACTTCGAGATACATGGCGATCAGGGCAACGGTCGCCACGACTTGAAGCGCCAATATTTGCCATTGCCTTCGCAAGTTCTTGAGGTGAAGGGTGCGGGGTTTTGCAGTCCCTTCGAGATAAACATCCGATTGAAGGCCTACTTCACCTGCCATTTCAGTACCCCCTCACCTGCATCAACGCCTGCGACAAATCCATGTCTGGCATCCAATCAATGACCTGAGCGCCTGAGCCAGCAAGCGTTGTCAAACGGTTTTGGCGCTCCAATTTGAGCACTTCATACGACATGCGTGGAATACGACTCACAAGCCGTTCAAAGTCCACGCTGGATGGCGACAGGACCGTGACTTCATGACCTCGGCCAACGAGGTCTCGCACAGCAGCGGGGACCGTCCCATCACCCTCGCAGGAGGAGATGATAAACACGGGACTGCCACGACTGAAGCGACCGCTCAATGAATTGGTCACGGCTTGCAACGGCATGGTCCCTTTGGGGGTCACACCAGCAAGAGCACTGAGGATTTTGAAGTACTGCTTGTCTCCCGTATCGGGTGGCAAATAGGACAATTTCTCGTCATAAATGGCCAACGCAACCGAATCTCGTCGCTTGAGGAAGAACGCTGCTAAACTGGCAGCGGAAACGGTTCCCATCTCGAGCGGGTTCTTCAGCACCGTTCCGATACGCGCCAGATCTCGACTGTCAAGGATGAGGTAAAGGTCGGTAACGGCGTCACGGCATTTCTCGTTGACCATCAAATCGCCGGTACGTGCAAACGCTTTCCAGTTGATGTTCTTGAACGGGTCACCGGGCACATATTCCCTCAGAGAATAGAATTCAGACCCTTGACCAGGTGTTCGCAAGGTTGTGGCTCCGGTGTACATCTTGGGTGTTCGGCTTCGCAAAAACGCTTCCTCGATGTCTTTGATTTGTGGGAAAATGACGATGTCACTGTGGTGGTCAACATACATCTCTTCAACGCCGAGATTGAAGGTGTTGCGAGCACGCAGTGATACTGGGCCGATGGAATAGTGGCCTCGAAGCGGACAGCGCAAAACATAGCGAATCCGTGCACTCTCGCCAGGACGCAAATTCAATTGCATTTGATTGAGACCGCTTCGCAATTTCATTTCGTGGGGAATGTTGTCGTAAATGTCGATCATCTGCGTTTTTCGATTGCTTCGGTTGGTGACCAGCAATTCGACATACAAATCATCGCCTTTGTAGAGGTTGTCGGCAGAGAGCGTGCGTTGAACTTCAACGTCACCATGACCTGAAATCCAGGAGTTCACGACGATGAAGGCCACGAGGGTGAGGCCGAGAATCATCATCTGCTGATTGGAGATCATCATCCCAATCAAGACCAGCGCAATGCCGCCGGTGAAGGTGAAGGCCGCCTTACGTGTCCACATCCTCTCACCTCACTGACGTCCCCACGCCTTGATTCGTTTCACCAACGCCACCGTTTGTTCAAGGGTGTAGCGGTTGCTTGATTCCACGGCAAACTTTGCCAACACGGGGTCGTTGATCATCGAGACCAATTCGTTGGCTTGCATGGCCTGGAATTCTTCTCGGTTCAGCCCGTTTTGGTTGCGAACCTTCGAAAGGAACACCTGACGAATCTTCTCCACTTTGGAGTAGTAGGCGTATCGATTCGCATCACCGAAGCCGTAGTAGATGATGCTGAAGACATGCCGCCAAGGCTCTGGGTCTCGCTTTTTGATGAGCACCGCTTCGAAGGTGATGAACAAGATCAGGAAGAGCAAGAGCATGGCGAGGCCTTCACCGGTGAAATAGACGAGCAAGAAATACACGGTGTTGTAGGAATCTGCCGCAAGGGCGCTTTGTGGATGGCGGGATTCGTCAAAGATGACCATGGCGTTCTCGGCTGGTTGTCCCTCTTCACCAACGATCTCGCTCATCAGGGCTTCAGCGATGAAATCCATGGCCCACTTTCGGTTGTCGTTAGCGGGCATCAAGGTCTCCGTTTCACCGTATTTCCCTTCGTTGAACCCTTCGTAATCGTACATGGCGTTGATGAGTGCTGAACCATCGGCAACGAAGACCACACGGCCGCCGTCGCTTGGAGAACAACTGGCACGGGCACAGACCTCGATGCTGAGGTTGAACTGACCCCAGCGGTCAGGTGTCTCTGGCGTGACTTCGTTCCCGACCCAAATCTCGCCGTCACCGTTCACATCAACCGTTGCTTCGTTGCTGGTGATGGCTCGGATGGCAACTTCTGACAGCGGCCCACGAACACCTGGAATGACCTCAAGGCCCGTGATGTTGTTCAAGAGCATCTGATAGGTACCGTTGTAGACGATTTCGTTGCCAACGAGATGTTGGCCGCAAAGGCCTGCTTCCTGTTCGGTTGCAAAGGGTTGTCCGTTGAGTTTTGAACACGGGTGCTCTCCAGGAGCATCCACGCTCGCCCATCGCTCATGCGTTGAGAGCGTTGAAGGGTCGAGGTCCGTTCCGTTCATGCCGCAAGGGTTGTTCTGAATGCACATCCAAATATAATTGAAATCGAGGTCAGCGACGTAGGTCGTATCGTAAACCTGCTCCCCCGTGTATCGAATACCAAATGCCTCAGCGATGGTGTTGGCGTAACCATAATCTTCGAACACCATGGCCGTTCCACCTGCTTCAACGAATTCCACGATGGCGTTGATTTCAGAAGGTGAGTAACCAGCTCCAGAAGCGATGGTGATGAAGCCATCGTCGTCAAACTGAGGCAGCGTCAACGTGTCTCGCTCAACACCTGCAAGGACATAGGTCGTGTTTCGCGGGTCTTCGATATCCGAAAGCAACAGCGGACTGCTGACCAAGGACCGAGTTTCAATGCCCATGTCCTTGATGTCCTGCCGGAACGCCGACATGTCGTTCCAATCATCATCGTAAGCAGAGAGCTGATCGGTGGTGCTCAAGTTGATGAAATTCAGCAGGATGGTCATCAACAAGATGCCCATAACGGCCCAAAACGATGCCTGAAGGAGGAGCCTTCGAGCGTTGAGGTTTGCGGGCAGTCCAAGCATAAGGCATCACGCAGGGGGGTTTCTCACTTCAACACGGCTCCCACTGACTTTAGAAGGTTGTCCACAGCAGTGGAGAAAATGCTCATCCAAACACCGCGCTGTTCACTGGTTCAAGTGGATGTTGTTTGCGATACGAGCAACCGCTGATGCGGGGATGATGACGCTGTTCTCTCGGTGCTCAAAAGGCAAGGCTGCGGGGTCAACGCCTGTCTCCACCGCCACGATGAGTTCACTGATCGCCCCGGTATGAAGGTCGATGTGAAGGTCCGATAAGCGGCCAAGAACAGCGCCTGTTCGGTCAACCACCGAACTTCCAATCACCTCTCGTCCGAAGATTGCCATCGTTTCTCCTCGCCTTGCCTCGTATGAGGGGAAACAATCCCATGAATGCGTCGGTTAGGAATCGACGTATCACATCGTTTCCATGCCGCGGCTGAAATCCCTGTTTCGCTTGATGTTGGTCAAACCAGACGTGAGACGAGTCTCCATCTTCTGGTAGTACTCCAGCATATCGGGCGTCACGGTTGGTCGGACACGAGAAATGGCTTCCTCAAAGTGGGATTTTGTCACCTTCTTCTTGCCAGCACGCATGCAGATGAGTGCTGCTTCTCGACACACGGCCTCGATGTCGGCTCCGGTAAATCCGTCCATCCCTGTGAGGATGTCCTTGAACGAGAACTTGCTCAGCGGCATACCTTCGCTGTGGATGGCAAAAATGGCCTCTCGGGCACCAGCATCGGGTGGAGGTACGTGGAGAACGCGTTCAAAACGACCGCTGCGCAACAGGGCTGGGTCAATCATTTCTGGGCGATTCGTTGCGGCGACAACGATGACGCCGTCCAACGATTCAACGCCGTCCATGCTCGCCAGCAGTTGATTCACCACACGGTTTGCCACGTCACTGCCCTCGGAGGAAGTACCCCCACTTCGCATGGTCGCAATGGATTCGAATTCATCGAGGAAGATGATGGAGGGAGAAGACTGCTTGGCCTTCTTGAAAATTTCACGGATGGCTCGTTCGGACTCGCCCACCCATTTGGAAATCATCTCTGGGCCTTTGATGCTGATGAAATTGGCCTGTGCCTCGTTGGCGATGGCCTTTGCAAGCAACGTCTTTCCAGTCCCTGGTGCACCGAACAACACGATACCTCGTGGTGGTTTGATNCCAAAGTGTTCGAAGAGTTCTGGTTTCGTCAATGGCCATTCAACCGATTCCTTGAGGCGGTCTTTGACCTCGGANAATCCACCGACTTCATCCCATGTGATCTCAGGGACTTCGACATAAATTTCTCGCAAAGCAGAGGGTTCGATGTCGCGAATGGCTTCTTTGAAGTCGTCCATGCAAACTTCCATCTTCTCCAAGACCTCTGGAGGGAGGGTCTCTTCATCGAGGTCAATCTCAGGCAGGTAACGGCGNAGNGCTCGCATGGCGGCTTCTCTCACCAGNGCTGCGAGATCTGCACCTACGAATCCATAGGTGTTGTCGAGCACCCAGGCCACATCGAAGTCATCAGCAATGGGCATTTGGCGCGTGTGAACATCCATGATTTCGCTTCGGCCCTCGCGGTCGGGAACGCCGATCTCGATTTCTCGGTCAAAGCGGCCCGGCCGACGAAGGGCAGGGTCGAGGGCGTCTCGTCGATTGGTGGCACCGATGACCACGACGTTNTCCCTGCCTTGCATGCCGTCCATCAGGGTCAGCATTTGGGCAACAACACGACGCTCCACCTCACCGGTTACGTCTTCACGCTTGGGACAAATCGAGTCGATTTCGTCAATGAACACGATGGCTGGAGCATTTTCAGAAGCTTCGTCAAAGATTTCTCTGAGTTGCTTCTCCGATTCCCCGTAGTACTTGGAAATGATTTCTGGACCGTTGATGCTCTTGAAATGGGCGTTCACTTCGGTAGCGACCGCTTTTGCAATCATCGTCTTTCCAGTTCCAGGGGGGCCGTGCAACAACACGCCTTTGGGGGGGTCGATGCCGAGGCGACGGAACAATTCGGGGTGTTTGAGGGGGAGCTCGATCATTTCACGGACTTTTTGCAATTGTTGACCGATGCCACCTACGTCCTCGTAGGTGATACCTTCGGATTGCCCCATATCCTCCTCGGCAACCGCTTCGTCCTTGATGACGATCTCGGTGTCGGTGGTAACGACGACGATGCCTTTTGGCGTGGTTTGAACGACGGCGAAGGGCAAGGCCTCTGCAAACAAGGTCATGCCAGGAATGAAAATACGGTCNCCNGCCATCACGGGTCGCTTCGCCAAACCGCGCTTTGCGAAGCCTTCGATGCCTGGGCCGAACTTGACCTTCTGCTTGTTCGCCATCACGGGAGAAATGGTGAGTTTTGTGCAGGGTTTTGCATCCACCTTGCGAACGGTGACGCGATCACCGAGGCTGACGCCGGCATTTTTGCGGATGATGCCGTCCACCCTGATGATGTCCATTTTGGCGTCTTCAGGACGGCTTCGCCAGTAAATCGCTGCCGTGGAGCGCTCTTCACCGCTGATTTCAACAAAATCACCCGGTTTCAAATCCAAGCCCATTTCGGAAGAAATACGGGCACGGCCAAACCCGACATCGGAAGGGACTGCTTTGGATACGCGCAATTCAATGGTCTCGTCTTTGTCTGCCATGTTCTTCCCCTCTACTCTGTCATGTCCATTTGACGGTATATAATGACATTCAACCGAGTCTTTGGACCTGCTCGCATCCTCAGTTCACGACAGGGCAATATAAACCCAAGCCCGATGGTTCATAGGACCTGGTGGACAAAAATCACAAAATCAATCGCCATCACATTCAAGAGACGACTCTCGCTCGCTGATGACATGGTTCACGTACTCGAAACCGGCCTTGAATACCTCCCATCGAACAACCCCAACGGCAAACCCTCCGTCAAGGGATACAACATCATCAATGGACAACTGACCTCCGCAAGCGATGGAGCNACCTTCACCTCCACCAACCCCGCCATCCTCGCCGATAACCTCGGNGAATTTCCGCTCTCNACNCGAGATGANGTTCGCACCGCACTCCATGCTGCTCGGGCTGCCTTCCCTGCTTGGGCAGCCACACCAGCGCCCACCCGAGGGCAAATCATCGGAAACATGGGCCGTTTGTTGATGGAGCACAAAGATGCCTTGGTCGCCCTTGAAACGCGTGAAATCGGCAAGACATTGAAGGAATCTGGAGGCGAGATTCAGGAAGCCATTGACACCTGTCTGTTCTTCCAGTCCGAAGGTCGTCGCCTCTACGGCCAAACCGTCAATTCAGAATTNCCGGACAAGGAATTGTTCACCTATCGACGCCCGCTTGGTGTTTGCGGCATCATCAACGCCTGCAACTTCCCGTCAGCCGTGCCCTTTTGGAAGATGATTCCAGCCATCATGTGCGGCAACACCTGCGTGTGGAAGAGCCCACAAGACTCNCCGCTGCTTTCCTTCGCACTCGCCCGCATNATGCACGAGGCTGGGTTGNCCGATGGCGTGATCAACCTGGTTCACGGCAAGGGCAGCGGCGCAGGTCAATTCCTTGTCGACGCCGTTGACGAAGGGCTGGTCGACAAAATTTCCTTCACGGGTTCCACCCAAGTCGGCAAGATGATCGGCGAAGTCTGTGGTCGAAACCTCGTTTCATGCTCGTTGGAACTCGGTGGGAAAAATCCGCTTGTGGTTATGCCGACTGCCGACATTGACAACGCCGTAGCAGGCGCCTATTGGGGTGCTTTTGGAACGGCAGGACAACGCTGCACAAGCCTTGGCAACCTCATCCTCCACCAGGACATCTACGACGAATTCATGGAGAAGTTCATGGCCAAGGTCAAGTCAACCCGTATCGGCGATTCACTGGCCCACAAGGACGTGTTGTACGGGCCAATGCTCTCGCAAAAATACGCTGATGATTTCCTTGCTGGCATCGAGATGGCCAAAGGCAGTGGCGCAACACAGCTCTGGGGCGAAGGCCCAGTCACCAGTGAAAATGCACCGGAAAACTTCCTCGGTGACGCCAGCGACGGTGTGTTCATGTGGCCCCATGTCTTTGTTGACGTGACCGAAGACATGGCGTGCTTCCACGAGGAAATCTTTGGTCCGGTGGTCACCGTTGTGAAGGCCAACGACTTCGATCACGCCCTCCACCTTGCCAACGCCAGCCCCTACGGCCTTTCCTCGGCCATCTACACCAACGATCGATTGGAGGCTTACCGCTACAAAACGGGCATCAAGGCCGGTATGACGGGCATCAACAACTCCACCACGGGAGCCGAAGCCCACCTNCCGTTTGGCGGNGTGAAAGGCTCTGGAAACGGGACCCGTGAGTCCGGAATCTGGGTGCTTGAAGCCTATTCCTACTGGCATGCCGTCAACGACGAACTCTCGGGTAAACTCCAACTNGCTCAGATGGACGTCGATGAAATTGAAATGGTTGAAGCAGAAGTCAATTGGTCCGAATTGGCTTGATTTTCTTTCAATTGCGGCCTGCGGCTCAATGGTGAACCTCAAAGACCCTGCGCAACTGGGTGAACATGTTCCCTACGGGAACGAGGGTGAAAGGCATGGGTGATGGCATCAAACTCCCGGTNCTCAACGGACTGGGGCGCACCAACCGAATCGACAACTGGTGGAGCCAACCNATGGTCATGGGCATCGGACTCACCGCCGCCTTGGTCTANACCTTTTGGCGCCTGTTCCTCTACGGCACCGAAGCGGCCAACGGGACCTCACTCATCTCTTACGAACTCCACGGCAGCACCGTGATTTCGCCCATTTTCTCGCCGAATGTTCTGGAATGGAGTCTGTTCGGACTCAACGAGTGGAACCATCCAGAGTGGGTGAACGCCGCCATCCTCGTGCTTTGGATTCCGTTCGGTTTCCGTGGCACCTGTTACTACATGCGCAGGGTGTACTACCGTACCTTCTTCGCCAGCCCAACCGCTTGCTGGGTTGACGAGCCAGACATCAACAAGGCCATTGGCTACAAAGGTGAGAAGCGCCTGTTCATCTTCAACAACCTTCATCGCTACTTCCTCTATGCAGCCATGATCATTTTGCTCATCAAATGGTGGGATGTGNCCCACACCATGCACTTTGACTCCAGCGCCCGTCACGGCTACGGCGTCTCCATCGGTACCTTCGTGATGGGGATTGAAGCCTTCCTGCTCACGATGTACGTGACCTCCTGTCACGCCCTCCGCCACCTCGCAGGAGGTATGCTGGACCGCTGGACCACNGGAATCAGCCGTGTTCGAGGCAAACTCTTCGGGAAAATCAGCGTGCTCAACCGCTCTCACGGGTTCTGGTTTTGGACCTCGCTGGTCTTCGTATTCTTGGGCGACCTTTGGGTCCTGGCCGTCGCAGAAGGTCGACTGAACGACATGGTGCTCTTTGTGATTTGAGGTGAAGAAGATGGGAGAACAGATCACAAAACACGAATACGATGTCATTGTTATCGGCGCAGGTGGTGCTGGTCTTCGTGCAGCGATCGAGGCTGCTCGCAGCGGTGCGAAAACCGCTATCATCACCAAGTCCCTGCTCGGCAAGGCGCACACCGTCATGGCCGAGGGAGGATGTGCTGCAGCCTTGCAAAACGCCGACCCACGAGACGGTTGGAAAGTCCATTTCCACGANACGATGAAGGGCAGCAAGTGGCTTGCGAACTGGCGCATGGCGGAGTTCCACGCCAAAGAAGCGCCTGACCGCGTCCGAGAACTCGAGCAGTGGGGTGCTGTGTTTGACCGTACCCCAAAGAACCTCATCAATCAGCGTAACTTCGGTGGACACACCTTCCCACGCTTGGCCCACGTTGGCGACGCAACGGGCCTCGAGATCATCCGCACGTTGCAAGAACGCGGCATCCACGAAGGCATTGACATCTTCATGGAATACACGGTTCGCAGCCTCTTGAAGGAAGGCGACCGCGTGACTGGATGCGTGGCTTACACCCGTGTGGACGGTGAATTCCACGCCTTTTCGGCCAAGTCGGTCGTCCTCGCCACGGGCGGCATTACCCGCTGTTGGTCCGTCTGTTCAGGTTCTTGGGAATACACCGGTGACGGTCATGCGCTCGCCCTGTGGGCTGGTGCTGAACTCCGCGACATGGAATTCGTTCAATTCCACCC
>PBUZ01000020.1 GCA_002728035.1 Methanobacteriota archaeon | reverse complement strand
CGGGACACACGTGGGTTGACTTCAATCACGCGAATTTCACCCGTGAATTGGTTGAAGGCAAATTGCACGTTGCAGCCACCCTTGATGTTCAAGGCTCGAATCAACGCCAGGGCTTGGTTACGCAGGCGTTGGTGGTCAGCGTCGCTAAAGGATTGCAAAGGAGCCACAACGGTTGATTCTCCGGTGTGCACCCCCATCGGGTCAATGTTCTCCATCGTACAGACGATGGTGGCGTTGTCGGCTTCATCTCGCATCACTTCGTACTCAAGTTCCTGCCAACCGAGAATGGATTCTTCGATCAAGACCTGGGAAATACGCGAGTTTCGTAGACCAAGTTGGGAAATTTCAACCAACTCACCCATGTCTCGAGCCGTACCACCGCCCAACCCGCCAAGCGTGAAGGCTGGGCGAATGAGAATGGGCCAACTGCCGATGGATTCTGCAGCGGCGATCACTTCGTCAATCGTATTGCAGGCCACCGCCTTGCTGATGGGCAAATTGATGGATTCACAGACTTGGTTGAACAATTCTCGGTCTTCGGCCTTGTCGATGGCGTCCAAATCCGAGCCAATGAGTTCCACACCGAGTCGTTCAAGCGTCCCGTTGTGGGAGAGTTCACTTGCGATGTTCAAGGCCGTTTGTCCGCCCATCCCTGCCAACAGGGCGCATGGGCGCTCCTTCTCAAGGATACGACCGATGGTGTCGGGAAGAAGCGGTTCGATGTAGACGATGTCAGCCATCTCTGGGTCGTTTTGAATCGTTGCAGGNTTGGANTTCACNAGGATGACCTTGTACCCGTCCTCTCGGAGGGCTCGAACCGCTTGTGACCCCGAGAAGTCAAACTCTGCGGCTTGTCCGATCTTGATCGGACCGCTGCCGAGAACCATGATGGTTTCCAAATCGTCTCTTCGTGGCATCAAGACTCACCCCCGAGGTGCGCATCAACCATGGCTCGGAATCGCAGGAACAAGGGGGCTGCGTCGTGAGGGCCCGGGCAGGCCTCAGGGTGAAATTGAACCGTAAAGCACGGTTTTCCGACCACGTCCAACCCCTCGACCGTACCGTCATTGGCGTTGATGTAGCGCACCTTGACCTCTGCACCGTGCTGGTTGGTCACGGGCGGTGAGGTCGCGCCTGTCGGGTGAGCTGCAAGCATACCGTCCAGCGGATGTGCCACGGCAAACCCGTGGTTCTGGCTGGTGATGGAAACCGTTTGGTCCTTCAAATCGACCACGGGTTGGTTCGCGCCACGGTGACCGTAGCGCATTTTGTAGGTCTGCAATCCGGAGGCGAGACCCAACAATTGGTGGCCGAGGCAAATACCCATCACAGGCAGACCATCGCTCACGGCACGGGCCAAGGTCGTTCGTGCAGAGGTTGCTTTGCCAGGATGTGCTGGGTCGCCGGGGCCGTTGCTGCAGAACAAGGCATCGATGGCGAAATCGGAGCGAAGACGCTCATAGGACACATCAGGTGGGCACCAAACGACATCGAAGAGCATGCAGAGATGGCGCAAGATGTTGTACTTCACGCCACAATCAAGGACCCCAAGACGGGGTTTTGACGCTCCGAGTTCATCGGTTGAACCTGGATTCAATTCCATCGGCTCATCAATGGACACCTCATCGACCAAATCCTCGAGTTCAGGTGATGTCAACGCTTCAAGTTGGGCTTTCATGCTCGCTTCTTGGTCCATTGGACCAAACACACACAGGACTGTTCCCAGCTCTCGAACACGCTTTGTGATGGCCCTTGTGTCGATGTTGTGAATTCCCGGAACCCCGTGCAAACGAAGGAATTCGTCCACTGTTCCAACGGAATTCCGGTGATCAGGCTGGTGCATAGCATGGCGGACAACCACGCCTTTTGGCCATATTTTCGACGATTCTGAAGAGCCGACGTGGACACCATAATTGCCGATCAACGGGTAGGTGAAGGTGAGCACTTGCCCTGCAAAGGAAGGATCGGTTAACGACTCTTGATAGCCCATCATCCCCGTGGTGAACACGAGTTCACCCGAACCGATGCCTTGAGCGCCAAACAATTCCCCAGGATACCGTCCGCCGTCAGCGGTCAACAGGACACCTGGGCCCGAGGCGGGGTCGGGCAAATCGCTTGCATCAACCAAGCCCTCAGCAGCGTCTGGGATGGACAACGCAGATGGGTTGTAGAGACGGTGGGTGGCTGGAAGAGAACGCGTGTTCCCGATACTGCCCCCTAACATCAACAATTGTCGGAAAAGGCCCCCCATAATGATTGGGTGCGGATTGAATTGATGTTCAGCATCAACAAACGGTCAATCTTCTGAGAAAAATCGCATGCATCATCACANGTAAAGGATTACTTGTTTTCCTTTTGTCGCTCTTTATCATGAACGTTCTTTCCGCGTGCGGAAGGTTCGATGACCAAACGTGCATCAGGGAAGGTTCGTTGTGCACCGCCTTCACCGAACCAGGCCTCCATGAACAGGGCTAGGGCCGCTACTTCCGAATGTGGCTGGTTGCCTACGGCCACGTTGTAATGAGCGTATTCAAAGGCCTCAGGAGGTACTTTTGCACCCCCCACCACCACGACCACAGGACGGTCCCGGCGTATTCTCGGGATTGCTTCCCGATAAGGCTCTCCGTACATGGTCAGATGAACCGCAACACCAGGCTCTCCATCCCCGGCATCACGCTGCGTAAATCGCTTCAACCATCCCATCGCACCGCTCAGATGTTCACATTCCATCGAGCCTCCAAAGCGCTCGTTCACCGACCTGACATTGCTGAACATGTCTTCGTCTTCATCACCGGCGAGTTTGAAATGCGTGGCCCCAAGTGCTCGAGAAACCAAGGCGAGATGGGTGGTGATCCGAGGGTCACGTCCTTTGCGATAACCCAGACGGAGCACATGGAACGGCTCCGTGACCATGTGCATCCGACAGGAACCGTGTTCAAGAGGGTAGCGACTATTCAACCGAAGGCACAAGGCGTGGCTCCATCTCTTGGTTTCCGCCATCGCGGGAGGAGAAATCGTACTCGTTGGAATCGAGGAAACGGATGAGCCAATTCAACAGCATGGCATTCACGATCAACTTTGAACCAAACGTCATGCCACCCCAAAGAACGCCAAGACGAAGGCTGCGCCAGAGCGCATCTTGCACAGCGAGGTCATAACTGCTGATGAAAAGCGATGCAATCAAGGGTTCAGCGACATACAATCCAGCGAGAATAAGCATACCACCTGCGGCGGTGGATGGCAGGATTTTGCCGATGTCACGGCTGAATTCGGTCAACAAAGCGGACACCAATGAAAGGACCATCACAGCGAGGGCTGCTTGGCCGAAATCAAGGCCAAAGAACACCGATATGCCTGAATTCATGTTGTCATCGTCCAGGCCGATCAAGAGCCACCACACCACGACCATGAGCGTGATGAGCATCCCGCCCCACTTCGATTGCCGAGCGGCCATTTCGTAGACATCCTGTAAGTTTCGAGGTTTCAGACGGCGGATAATACGCTCTGCAAACTCCCAATCCACCGGAAGGTCACCTGTTTGCGTTGGTGCTGCAGAGGATTCTGGCTCCTCCATCAGCAACGCATCAGCCTCGGACATGCATGACCCTTCCGTCTAACAACTTATCAAATCTGCCGAACTGGGAAGGTTCATGCCCTCGGACTTTGAGGCTCATGCCGCTCGCCGAGCAGCCCTCGCTCGTCACTTGCACGCCGACGGTACACCGCTTATCATGGGAATCATCAACGTCACCGAGGATTCCTTCTATGCAGGTAGTCGCGCAGACGAACATGAAGCGGTCACGAGAGGATTGGCCATGTGGGATGCAGGCGCAACATGGGTTGATGTCGGCGGGGAATCCACGCGCCCGGGTGCATCTCCTGTGTCCGTCACCGAAGAGCGTGAACGCGTCGTCCCCGTCATCCAAGCGCTTCGTGAACGACGGCCAAATGGCCTGATTTCAATCGACACTCGCCATCATGAGGTCGCAAGGGCTGCCCTTGAGGCAGGTGCAGACATGGTCAACGATGTCTCCGGTTTGCGAGACCCAAAAATGAGGGATGTGGTGGTGGAGACGGGGTGTGCAGTGTGTATCATGCACATGCAGGGCGAGCCCGACAACATGCAATCCGCTCCCAACTACGGCGACTGTGTGGAGGAAGTCACCGCTTTCCTTCACAACACCCACAAGGCATTGGTTGAACGTGGCCATCCCGCAGAACTCATCTGCCTTGACCCAGGTATTGGATTTGGAAAAACGCAAGAGCATAACATCGAACTCTTGCGTGCTGGACGATCCTTGGCCGTTAAACATAAAGGAAGCCTTCTGTGGGGTGTGTCCCGCAAGAGCATCGTCGGTCATTTGACCGGACAAACGCATCCAGATGAACGACTCCCGGGAACCCTTGGCCTCGCCACCGTCGCCTTTCACCTCGGCATCGACCTTGTGCGCGTTCATGATGTGCGCGAACATGCTGATTTGTTTGCGACCCTCGAGGCCTTCTCAAGCAACGCCAAGACCGCCGATCAAGATCAATGGGGCGGCCCAAGCCCCCAACATTGAGCCAAGGTTGGTAAGTGCCGTCACGAGCAGAACTTTCCCTGCGGGGTTTTTCCAAAACGCCGAAAGTTCATCCAACTTCAAGAATTGCTGAAGGTCTTCAGCGGTTGGTTCGGCCATCTTCAATTGGACATAACCCGCAAACCAACCGGCCGCCAGCGCAGGGTTGAGCGACGTGATCGGCGAAGCCAAAGCGGCCGTTAACACCGCCAAAGGGTGGCCCCTCGCCAACAGGCAAGCAAGGGCTGCAAAGACGGCATTTGCGGCCGTCCAAACGGTGAAGAAGGTCACCCAGTCGACATCGCTGCTGGTTGAAACGACGGCTGCAATCACCCCGATCATGACCAAGGGGAACGCCCACGGAAGGACACGACGAAACGTCGATGAAGCCGGTAAAACCTCCAGAGCCTCAGTTTCTATAGAATCAGTGCCTGCCTCCAATTTCGATGCAACACCTTTCAGATGGCCTGCACCCAGCACTGCCAGCACTCGTTGATCTTCATCCACTGCACCAATCTTTGCTGCAATGTAGGCGTCCCGTTCATCGATGAGAACCTCCCCTGCACCGGGCGAGAAGCCCTTGAGTTCCTCCATCATTGACGAGAGCAAATCCGTATCCTGAAGGAGTTCGTTGACATCCATATCCTCCTCCTCATCGTCCTCGAGAAGCGAGAGCAACAATCGCCATTTTTCTCGAAATCGCATGCTTTTCCATGCTCTGCGCAAGGTGACCTGAATGTCCCTATCGACCAGAACCACCTCGCAACCCGCTTCGTCCGCTGCCTTAACGGCTGCAAGCAACTCCGCCCCTGGCTGTTGGCCCTCATCCATACCCAGTTTTCGTTGCTCCGCCGAAAGCATGGACTGNAGCAAAACCATCGGAGCTTTGCCTTCCTTGATGACCCGCAGCAGGCTCTCTTTGTCCAACCGGCGATCATTGACCAGTGTATCGTAGCGACTCTTGCAAAGCTCAACGGCGACGACATCGGGTTTGTACGCCTCGATTTGTGACCGAACCGCCTCCACCGAGGACGTAGCGATGTGCGCCGTTCCGAGTAAACGCAGGTTTGGTCGCACATCCACGACTGGGGCTTCACTCATCCGTTCACCTCAAAGGTCCAGCCGAAGCCAGTTGAACTTCAGAAGGTGATTTCGACGTTCTCACGCACGTGGGCCGCAACGGTCCACAACTCTCGACGAACGCAGCCTTTGATGCCTGCAACGATGTTGGAAGGAATCATCTTGATGGCCTTGTTGAAGTTGGTAGAGGCTGCGTTGTAGAACTCTCGGCGGTCTGCGATTTGGTTCTCCAACGAAACGAGTTGGTTTTGGAGGTTCATGAAGTTGGCATTGGCCTTGAGATCGGGGTATTGCTCAGCAACCATGTTGATTCGAGGAAGCATCCCTGCGAGGATACCTTCTGCAGCAGCAACACCTGCCACATCGCCTTGTGCGAGGCAACCTGCGGCAGTGTTACGGGCTTGTGCGAACTGGTCAAAAATACCCTTTTCGTGGTCTGCATAGCCTTTGACGATGTTGACCAGATTGGGGATCATGTCGTAGCGTTGGTTGAGCAACACATCGATGTTGCTCCAAGCATTGACCGCGTTTTCTTCAAGATTGACCAGACGGTTCCACGTGGAGAAAAACCACACGAGGAGAATCAAGATGAAGACGGCTCCACCGACAATCAAAGCAATTTGCATAGGTTCCATGCTCTTTCCAATGCGATTTACCTTATCAATGTATCAATTTGTGAGATACGGCGGCAAATCAGGGGCAACATCATGAACAACACGCCCCTCGAGCATCCTGTCCCTACGGATAAAACTCGGTGAACGCATGCTGGAATCCTTGGCCATGACCGTTGGTGTGTTTCTGGTGGCCTTCATGTTCGCCCCCATCGGCATGGGCGGAGGAATGTTGTTCGCACCGCTTCTTCATTACGTGGCCGGATGGCCCATTGACGGAACGCTTCTTGCGATGTCACTCACGTTGACGTGGGCGGTGAGCATTGGAAGTGGCCTTCGTCACAGGAGAAAGGGTTACCACAACGATGAGGCAACGAAAGTCGCCCTCTCTGGTGCCCTGCTTGGTGCGCTGCTCGGCGTCGCCATCGTCAATGTCCTTGGCAGCGGTTTGGATGCGGTGTTCAAAGTGCTCTCCATTGTCATGTTGGTTTGGGCCTTGGTGAAAACAAAGCGAAAAATCGAACGGGAACTACACGGGGCAGAAGGTGATGAGGATGGCACCCAGGTTGCCAAGATACAAACGCTCCATCTCAGGATGGGAGCAGGAGTTGGCGGTGCACTCTCATCCGTACTCGGCGTGGGCGCTGGGGTGATTTATGTCCCCGTTCTCCAGCAAAACGCAGGGTTGGACGCTCGTTCATCCATCGGCTCAAGTTTGGCGATCATGATGTTGGTGGTGCCCGTCGCCATCCTCACCCTCTTGATGACCTCGGATGCAGGCATCGTCTCGACCTTCGCAAACCAGCCTTGGTGGTTTTTCGCCCTTCCTTTTGTTGCCTATTTGGGCGCAACCTCAGGCGCAACGTTCGGCATCACCAAAATCAGCACGGAGAACATCATGAAGGTCTTCATGGCACTCGTCGCCATCGTGCTCGTGCGGTACGTCGCTGATATCGCAGGCCTCATGCTTTGAGCGATTCAATGACCATGGCAATGCCTTGACCACCACCGATGCAGGCAGTAGCAACACCGTATTTCCCTCCACAACGGTGGAGTTCATGAGCAAGCGTGAGCACCAATCGGGTACCGGTGGCGGCCAATGGATGACCGAGACCAACAGCCCCGCCGTTGACGTTGACCTTCTCGACATCGAGACCCAAGTCATTGATGCAAGCCACGGCTTGACCTGCGAACGCCTCGTTGATCTCCCATCGGTCGATGTCATCCACCGACAAACCAGCACGCTCGAGCGCTTGACGAGAGGAGGGGACAGGGCCGTATGCCATGATGGCAGGCTCCAAGCCGACGATGCCCCAAGAAACGATGCGTGCAAGCGGTGCATCACCGTCAGCTTCGGCCTGGCTGGCCGATTTGATGACCACAGCCGCAGCGCCATCAACCACACCTGAGGCGTTGCCTGCTGTGACAAAGGATTCTGGGCCAAAAGCG
>PBUZ01000019.1:0-15222 GCA_002728035.1 Methanobacteriota archaeon | reverse complement strand
TNGANGGTAGCATNCGNGGNACGCCGNTNAACGCCAGCGCTACGGTGAACNTGACCGTCTGGGCCAACAACTCGGTNTACAGCGANTCGTTCGCNCTCTCCCTGANCGTGTTCAANGANTCGGACAACGACAGCCTGCCCGACGAACTGCCTGANGGCTANGTGGGCAACCTGACCGAGGANACCGACGACGACAACGANGGTTTCTCNGANTCCCAAGAAGCNGAGTGCGGCTCCGACCCCAACAACAACATGTCCGGCCAAGAGAGTTGGCTGGCCATCTGTTTGAGTTCTGGTAACGATGGCCCCGATGACGATGGACCCAATTGGATGTGGTGCTTCCCGTGCCTGCTTCTCCTGTTGTTGCTGCTCATCATCCCGCTGTTGCTCGGTCGCGACCGCTTGCTGGTGATGCTCTCTGACGGCCCCGAACCCGAGAACACCTTCGCTGAGCCCGACTTCACGGCCGGTTCGGGTACTGAGGACGACCCGTTCATCCTCGCCCCTGTTGGACCGTTGCAACCCGGTGCGATGGAATCCACGGTGGAAGAGATCACTATCACGAACATGGGCGACATCAATGTCGACATGTTCGACTTCAACGACGAAGAGAACTACGGACGTTTCACGATGTACGAGTCCGCCTTCAGCATGGAAGGCTCCCGTCAGTTGCCCGTGGGCAAGGACGGTGAGATGGTCATCAACTTCAAGTTCGACGACCGCGAGTTCCCGACTTACGAAGGCGGCACCTACACCGGCCGCATCAAGTTGGGCAAGGCCAGTGTGTACTTCCTTTGGGAGGTCACCGTTATGGCCGACGAACGCAAGGCCGAGACCGTCAAGAAGCAGACCATGAGTCGCATCAAGAAGCGAAAGAAGGACTTCAACTTCGACCGCATCGGAAAGGCGACCAAGAAGGACGCTGACGACCTGCAAGCCATCAAGGGTATCGGCCCGTACAGCGAAGAGAAGCTCAATGCACTGGGCATCTACACCTACGAGCAACTGGCCCACTTCGACCGCNAGACGGAAGATGAGGTCAACGACGCCATTGAGCACTACAAGGGACGCATCCGTCGCGATGAGTGGGTGAAGCAGGCTCAGGACATTATCGGTGCGCAAGCCAAGGCTGACGAAGAGGCCCTGAAAGCCGCTGAGGAAGCCCAGGCCAAGGCCGAAGCCGAAGCCAAGGCCGCNGAAGAAGCNGAAGCNGCTGCCAAGGCCGCTGAGGAGGCGGAAGCCGCCAAGAAGGCCGAAGAGGAAGCCGCTGCCGTTGCTGCCGTTGCCGCTGCTGAGAAGGAAGCCAAGGACGCCGAGAAGAAGGCAAAGGCCGAGGCTGACAAGAAGGCCAAGGAAGAAGCCGCAGCCAAAAAGAAGGCGGAGGCTGAAGCCAAGAAGGCCAAGGCTGCTGAAGAGAAGGCTGCCAAGGAGGCGAAGAAGGCTGAAGAAGAAGCCGCTGCTGCTGCCGCTGCAAAGAAGGCTGAAGAAGACGCCAAGAAAGCCAAGGCCGCTGAAGAGAAGGCGGCCAAGGAAGCCGAGAAGAAGGCGAAGGCCGAGGCCGACAAGAAGGTAAAGGAAGAAGCCGCTGCCAAGAAGAAAGCGGATGCCGAAGCCAAGAAGGCTGCTGCTGCNGCCAAGCCCGCTAACAAGGAAGAGAAGAAGAAGGCTGAACTAAAGCGTGTCAAGGAGCGTTCCAAGTCGATAGACTTCAAGATTCTCGGTACGGCCAAGGCCAGCGAAAAGGACGACTTGCAAGCCATCAAGGGTATCGGACCGTTCATCGAGGAGAAGTTGAATGCACTGGGCATCTACACGTGGCTTCAAATCAGTAAAATGACGGACAAACTGGAAGATCAGGTCAACGAAGCCATCGAGTTCTTCCCGGGCCGTGTCAAGCGCGACCAGTGGGCGAATCAGGCGAAGATCCTGCTTGGGGAAGATGTCAAGTTGGACGAGAAGGCCCTCAAGCAGGCCGAGGAATTGGCCCGTGTGGCGGCCAAGGCTGAATCGATTGACTTCGCCACGCTTGGTGTGGCGTCCGCTTCAGAAAAGGACGACCTGAAGTCCATCAAGGGCATCGGGCCGTTCATTGAAGAGAAATTGAACGCACTGGGTATCTACACCTTTGAGCAGGTCAGCAAGATGACGGCGAAGATCGAAGAAGAGGTCAACATCGCCATCGAGTTCTTCCCCGGACGTGTTAAGCGAGACGAGTGGGCCAAGCAGGCCAAGAAGTTGCACAAGGACAAGAAGTGATTCCTTCGCTTCGCGTCTTTCCTCAATTGACCTCTCGGCCATCACCAGGCCCGAGCCGTTGATGTACTCAAACGAGAAACGTAGTCCTCTGGGTTTACTGCGGCGAGATAGTCGCCATCAGCAAGATGTTCCAAGTCGGTTTGGCGAATTGAGGTNCCGTCGAGCGAGAACACCGTGTATCCGTTGTTGATGAGGGGTTCAAACAGGCCAGTGGCTGTTTTGCCGACGGAGGTGAGAATGCTTTGCCGAAGTTCAAACAACACGAGGCCNATGTTGTTGTCCGCCAGCATGGCCGCTGCTCCTTTGAGGACGTCTTCCTCAAAACCCTCCACGTCAATCTTGATGAAGTCAATTCGGTCAATTCCTCGGCTTGAGCAGTACCGGTCAACCGTATCGACCTGCACGTCGATCTTTTCCACGGTCAAGCTAGCAGAAGTGTCACCGAGGGAATGGTGGCCGTGAAAACTCTTCACGTGAAGTTGAAGGGTACCGGGCTCACTTCCCAAGGCGAGTTGCGACATGGTGATGTTTTTCGTTTGACGAAAAAGGATTTGCTCCTGTGTTATGCGAAGATTGTCCGGATGCGGCTCAAATCCATGAACGTGATTTACTCGTTTGGAAAACCAATTTGCCACGGTACCGATGTTGGTTCCAACATCGAAGACCACGTCCTCCTTGGTCAACAACGGCTCAACCACATCAAGCCAATGGGTAGCGTCAACCGAGATGTTCTCTCCCAGTGTCCAACGCAACCGTCCTCCTTCCATCACCGGTCGGAACAACCCCCGCTTCGGGTCGTGAACGAACACCGTCAGCTCGGACTTTTTGATCCACCGTGTCACGATGGGTTCGGTGATGTATTTCGAGTACCATCGCCCGGGAAGACGCAACCCGTAACGCAAAGCGCGGAACGGAAACGAATCCTTTAGTGGCATCGGTAACATGTTCTGCCCGCAAACATAGACCTTCAACATATTCACATATTGGCCAGCAAAGAATGACCATTGCGCTCATTGTTCCTCATCACCTCATGCTCTGTTGCTGATGCGAAGGAATAAATGCAAAACACCACAGCCTCAAGCCATGGGAGACAACGAGGACCTTCTCCAGCGAATCAAGGAAATCAAGTGGTTCCACTCCATCCCGCTGCGCGACGGTATCGTGACNCCTGGGGTNGACAATTCCATGGATAAGTTGGGACAAGTTTGCCTTCCGAAAGACCTCACAGGCAAAACTGTCTTGGACATTGGTGCATGGGACGGCTTCTTCTCCTTCCAAGCGGAGAAAAACGGTGCTGAGCGTGTGCTGGCCACCGACCATTTCTGCTGGAGCGGGCCCGGCTGGGGGACGAAAGCAGGCTTCGACCTCGTCCATGAGACGCTGAACTCCAAGGTCGAGACACTTGACATCGACGCCATGGACATCACGCCTGAAAAGGTCGGGAAGTTCGATGTCGTCATGTTCCTTGGGGTGCTCTATCACCTGCAGGATCCAATGGCTGGGCTTCGTGTCGCCGCCGACGTGTGCGATGAGTTGCTCATCATCGAGACGCAAATGGACGACCTCCAGCGTTGGAAGCCGTCAATGGTCTACTACCCCGGTGATTCGTTCAACAACGACGACACCAACTATTGGGCACCCAACGTGGCCGCCATGAAAGGGATGCTCAAGGACCTCGGCTTCTCCCGTGTTGAAGTGGTCTATCCAAAGCGACCCTGGTTGCGCTACGCATGGCCAATTCGCTACCTTTCGTCCATCAAGGGCGTGTTTGAGGGCCGTGGTTCGTTCCGTCAAACGATGAATCAGGGCCGTATGTCGTTCCACGCCTACCGATGAGGCGAACGAGGGACTTTGCCGAAGCATCCCATCTCGGCAGCATGCGTCGTGGTTGAGGGTGCATGATAGACTTCAAGAGGGGCGAACAAGTCGCCCGCAACATGGATGACTTGGAGAAAGGNGACATCTACACCGTTCGTGACATGGGACTTGCTGAGAACGGNGCATTGCTCGTTGACTGGGCGCGTGCCCGCATGCCGGTACTGGCGAAACTCAAGGAAGAGGCCGAACGCACCAAGCCGCTTGCAGGCATGCGCGTCGCCGGTTGTCTCCACGTGACCAAAGAGACGGCCGTCCTCATCGAAGCCATTCGTGCGGCTGGTGCTGAAATTTCATGGTCGGGCTGCAACCCGCTTTCAACGCAAGACGAAGTGGCGGCTTGGCTCGCCAGCGAGGGCTATTCCATCCACGCTTGGCACGGTCAATCCACTGAGGATTTCTACTGGTGCATCGACAAAACGCTCGAGTTCAAACCCACGCTTACCCTCGATGACGGTGCCGACCTCATCGTTCGTGTTCACGGCGAGAAATCCGAATACGCAGAAGGCGTCATCGGTGGAACCGAGGAAACAACCACCGGCGTTCACCGACTCCGTGCCATGGCCGCCGCTGGTGACTTGCGCTACCCCGTTATCGCCGTCAACGACGCCGTGACCAAGTGGGACTTTGACAACGTCTACGGAACGGGCCAATCCACCCTTGACGGTATCTTGCGAGCCACCAGTGTGTTGCTCGCTGGTAAGACGTTCGTCGTGGCTGGATTTGGTCACTGCGGCAGCGGTGTGGCCATGCGTGCCCGCGGCATGGGTGCGAATGTCATCATCACCGAAGTTGACCCGCTTCCTGCTCTNCGTGCGGTCATGGAAGGCTACCGTGTGATGCCCATGGACGAAGCCGCCAAACTTGGCGANATCTTTTGCACCGCCACAGGCATGGAAGATGTCATCGTCGGTCGCCACTTTGAGTCGATGAAGGACGGCGCTATCGTGTGCAACACCGGCCACTACGACTGCGAGATCAAGATCACCGACCTCGAAGCACAGGCCAAGTCGGTGCGCACCATCCGTCAGGATAACGAGGAGTTCCTCATGNCAGACGGCCGCCGCATCTTCTTGCTCGCACGAGGCCGTTTGGTCAACCTCGCCGCTGCTGAGGGTCACCCATCTGAAGTCATGGACATGTCCTTTGCCAACCAGTTCCTTTCCCTGTGCCGCTTGGCCAAGGAAGGCGACGCCATGGGCAANCAAGTCTACGACATCACGACCGAACAAGACCAAGACTTGGCCACCACCAAACTCGGTACTCTCGGCTTTAGCATTGACAAACTCACCGACGCCCAACTCGCCTACTTGGATGACTACACCGTCGGAACGTGATNGGTTCGCAATTCACGGCCANCTCCAAGTTTACCGCANNCATCGGGNGTCGCNCTCAACACGCCCAGAAAGGGAAAGGTAAGGCTTGAATACGGGTGGGCAGAGCGCCCAACATGCCACAGGAATGGTTGTTTACTTCAGAATCGGTTGCCGCAGGTCATCCAGACAAATTGTGCGATGCAATCTCGGACGCTATCGTCGATGCGTGTCTCGCGCTCGACCCCAAAGCCAAGGTCGCCGTTGANACNCTCGTAAAAGGNCGTGAAGACCGCTCCCACATCGTGCTCGCTGGNGAGGTCAAACTCGCTGCAGGCATCGACGCTCCAGATTACATCGCCATCGCTCGAAAGACGGCTGCTGCCATCGGTTACACCTCCCACGGCATCGGCATGGACGCCACCTCCGAGGACTTGTGCGATGTGACTGAACTCATCACCAGCCAGTCCGCCCATATCAACCGCGGCGTGGTGCAATCCGTTGACGACCAAGGTGCAGGCGACCAAGGCCTGATGTTCGGCTACGCCTGTGACGAAACGGAGGCCTACCCCGAACACCAAGGCCGTTGGATGCCGCTTGCCATCGCCCTTTCCCAAGCCTTGACCCGTCAAGTGAGCAAACTCGGTCTGGACGGTACGCTTCCGTGGGCACGACCGGACGCCAAATCCCAGGTCACGCTCATGCACGGAAAGGACGGCCAACCGCTCTACGCCGACAACGTCGTCATCGCTGTCCAGCACAAGGACATGATCGCTGAGCACGGCTCAGAAGAAGCCGAGCAAGCCTTCGTCCGCGAGCAGGTCATTGAGCACGTTATCCGCCCCGTTGTTCCAGCAGCGTTGATGACCGACAAGACCACCATTCACGTCAACTCNACTGGACGCTTTGCCGACCCAGGCGGTCCNTACGCCGNTGCTGGCTTGACCGGACGNAAGATCATCGTCGACACCTACGGNGGTCGTGGACGACACGGCGGCGGTGCTTTTTCGGGCAAAGACCCGACCAAGGTGGACCGTTCTGCTGCATACGCTTCCCGCTGGGCTGCCAAGCACGTGGTCGCCGCTGGCTTGTCAACCGAATGCGAAATTCAACTCGCCTACGCCATCGGTGTGGCCGACCCTGTCAGCATTCGTGTGGACACCTTTGGCACCGGAAAACTTGACGACGAAGCCATCGCTGACCTCGTCGATGCTCACTTCTCCTTCAAGCCCGGTCACATCATCCGTGACCTTGGCCTTGCAGCCCCCATCTACGGTATCACTGCCGCCGGTGGCCACTTCGGCCGTCAGCCCAACGGTCAGACCTTCCCCTGGGAGAAGCTCAACGACGACGTCATCAACGCGTTCAAGGCCGCTCTTTGAGCCTCGTTGAGTTTGCTGGGCGCCTTGCAGAAGGCGACTTCAGTTCTTGCGTGAAGCGATGAGCGCTTCCATCTTTTCCAGCGCTTGGTGCTCAAGCGCTGCGGCCTTGACCACATACTGATTGGTGCTCTGGCCGGATTCGGTGAATACGGGCACCATCGAAGTCCACACACCTTCGCCCTTGATTCTGGAATAGAGGGCAGCGATGACGTGGATGGCGATGAGAACATAACTCAGGTCGGCAGAGAAACCGTGCAGACCGATCGCCACATCCATCGTCAAGGCTTCTTCACCTGCACCTTGGGTGTAGAGCCATGCGATGGCCAGTCCGGTCATCGGCAACAGGGCGAGGCAGAGGTACATCGCCACGTGCATGAGCCGTGCGAAGCGCTTGTGGTAGCGATGGACGGGAACGACAGCGCCTTGGAAGGTGTCAAAGCGTCGCATGTAGCCGTAGCGAATCACAACCAGCAGCAGAAACACGCTGGCAAAGACGATTTCAAACTGCAACAGGGCGGCATCTTCCAACTGCGAGAGGTCATCGATTTGCTTGAATATCCCGTAGGCATAAAGCAACACAAAGCCCCAGTGGAACACCTTGCCCAGCAGGGTGTGCTCGCGGCTCATTGGCCAACACTGACCTCTTCTCCGTTTTACAGGTTGTTGGGCGTTAAGCGTCTTCTTGATGATTCAAGCATCGCTCTGATCGACCGAAACTGCTCAGACAATGCTTTGCGGGCCCTGAATGAGGAAGGCCAACCAAAGCAGACCGAGCAAGATGCCACAGATTTGGAACACCCGTCGCCCTGCTGTGCCCTGTGTGAAGAGATGGTTGAGCCTTTGACCGGCGAAGGTCCACAACACCATGGCGGTGGTGCAAACGGTCACGGTGACCATGATGATGGTTAGGATGCCCGTCATTCCCCCGCCCAGGGGTTGTATGAAGTTGGTCATCATGATGATGACGAAGGCCCACTCTTTTCCGTTCACGTATTGCATGCCGATACCGACCTTCATGCCCAGCATCCCGTCGATGTGCTGCTCAACAGCGATGGTGCTGGGGTCAAAACGTATCATCACGACGACCATGGCGCCAAGGAACACCATGCCGATCCAATGAAGCACGGTCATCGCTGTGTTTGAATCGTTGAGCGCATCCACCAACAGGCCAACGCCGAGTTCAATGGAAACGAACCCGATGACCATCCCAAGGATCAGTTTGATGTTGGCTTTTGGCCCAAACATACCGCTGTGTGCAAAGCAGGTCAAGGCGTTGGGACCCGGCGTGATGAGTCCGATGCCGAGCAGCAGCAGGAGTTCAAACAACGCCACCGTGTCCATTCAAGATTCACCCGAGGTTGCCAAACTCTCTGTTCGGTGCGGTGTTTAATCATACGCGCTCAAGTTCGTTACCAAGCGCCCCCTCCTCTCTGCCTTGCAAACTCGGTACACCCTCACATCAACTCGTGGAGCCAACTTGGTTTGCCAAGGCGAGAAAAGCGAGGTAGGCAACGACGGTGGCGACCACCCCTGCCGACATGGCCGGAACGAAATCCCATCCTCTGTTAAGCAGCACAGGGAGCAGGACAAATAAGGCCACAGAGGGCAGGACCAACCATAGGATGTTTTGCGCCATTTCAGCAACTTGAGCGGTGTCGTTGGAGTCAGCGTAAAGAAACCACAGAGCAAGAATACTGGTAAACGGTATGGAGACGATGAGCGCTCCCATGAGCGTTGATTTTTCGGCGACTTCACTGGCTGTGAACACGATCAATCCACTGAAGAAAATTTTCGCCAGCGCTGAAATCAAGGTCATGAAAGGTGCTTAGCATGACCGTGCTTGAAGGCTTTGGTTCTCAGGGGGCGGATGGCCCAAAACCCTCTTGCTCCAGCGCCCAAGCAAGATAGCGGTACTCCTCTTCGCTGTTGTAGAGTTGAGCCGAGATGCGGAAGTAGCGTCCACGGGGAGAGGGCCACGACCACACGGGGACCTGAATGCCGTACTTTTCCTTCAGGGTGACATGGAGAGGGTCGCGCTCGTGCACCACCACGTCTTCGTCGTCGCCCAGCGGCAGGACCAGCGTACCGATGCAGGCCACCATCTCGTCGGGGCACGGCGGCGTGAGGCCGAGGGCCTCGCAGAGGATGTTACGCCCTCGAATCGCCAGGTCGTGGTTGTGCTGCATGATGGCGGGCCAACCGCCTTCAACCAGCCCACCAACGTGGTCGATGGTGGCAGGAAGCGAGCAGTGAGCGGAGAGGTCGCGGGTGCCCGTCCAGTCGAACTCGTGTCGGAAGCGGGTGGTGTCGCCCAGCGGGAAGGTCATGCCGTGGCTGATGGTCAGCGGATGAATGTCGGCCTGCTTGTCCTTTCGAACGTGAAGGAAGGCTGAGCCTTTGGGGGCGCACAGCCACTTGTGGCAGTTGCTGGTGGTGTAGGAGGCACCCAGTTCATCCAAGGCGAGCGGCACCATGCCGATGCCGTGGGCGGCGTCCAAGAGCACGCTCACGCCTCGGCCTTCGAGTTCAGCCGTTAGGTCCTCGAAGGGCATGCGCAGGCCGGTGGGGCTGGTGACGGTGTCGATCATCGCGAGCACCGTTCGCTCGGTGATAGCACCCAGCATCGCCTCCATTACGACGTGCGGGCCTTCAATGGGGAACGGGAGCGGAACGGTAACCACCTTGGCGCCCCAACGCTTGGCCACGAAGTCAATCGTGTTGCGACAGGCCTGATAGGCGTGGTCGGGAACGAGGATTTCATCGCCTTCGGCAAACTCAAGCGAGCGCATGACGGTGTTCACGCCCGATGTGGCGTTGTCAACCAGCGCCAAATCATCGGGGTCGCACGAGACCATCTCTGCCAGGGCGTGGCGGGCGGCGGTCATTTGCTCGAGGCCTTCGCCGTCAAGGAAGGCCACGGGCTCGTGTTCCATGCGGTCCTGCCAGCGACGCTGTTCCTCACGAATCGCCGTCGGCGTGGCGCCGAAGGAGCCGTGGTTGAGGAAGACCGTCTCGGGGTCGAGGCCCCAATGGACGGCCAAATCGCTGCGAGAAGGGCGTTCCATGGGCGAGGTGGTGTGCTTCAAGTCATTCAACCCTTCTTTGTCGGAATCTTGCACCGTTAATCCGGGGATTCAAACCTGGGTCGCCGACGGCTTGAACATGGCGAGTTCAACACAGGAGTTGCGCTATGCGCTATCGCGTCATTCCAGTGGAGCCGTATGTTTACTCTCAAAAGGGAACGCCTCGATGGATGTACCCTTTGCAGGCGGCGCGCCATGCGTCGCGTTCGCCGTCGCTGAGCGTTTCACCGATGAAGGCCCAAAGAGCGTCATCAACCCGAACACGGCGCACTTCCAAATGGGGTAAAGCGAGGATGAATTTTGCGAGTTGAATGCGTTGTTCCTCTGAGAGATTGCCGGTATCAAACTGAGTGGCCTGTTCTTCGTCGTGGTCGAGCGCGAGTTCAAGCAGCACAAATTCGATGTTTGGATGGAAGGCTTTCGTGGCCATCACATGTTGAGCGATGGCAAATTTTGCTGGGCCTCTCAATTCAGGTGGGACTTCATTCTCCCAGCCGACCTGCTTGACGATTTCTGCCGCTGCCTCCGGGCCGTTGGCACGAGCGATGAGTTCGTTCATCACCTTCGTCGTCCCGATCATGTTCCAAAACACATAGATGGGCAACAGAAGCCATTCCACAAAGGCTCGAGGGGCCGCTCGCCCAAACAGACGGGCAAAGATGCGCCGAGCGACCTGTTTCATGAGGGCGTTGATCATCAGCACTTTCGCCTTGAACGCCACACCACGGGCAGCAGCCCCCGCTTTCGAGCCTTTTTCCAACGGGTCAATCCCGTATTTTGGCGCTCTGTCCTTGACCATGCCGAGGGCCGCCTTGGTGAGCCCTTCTGGCAGGGCGGCTTGGATGGCCAGGTTGGCCTCTGCCTCCTCGTCAATCCGTCGTGAAGTCGCGTGGTTCATCTTGCCTGCATAACGAACCGCATCGTTGTAGAGCAGAAACAGTTCGAGCACGGTTGCCAAGAGCGATACGAAGATGAGCGCAGCGTAGAAGCCAACCACGTTCCATCCACTGAAACCGTTCCCGTCGGGGTTCAATGCTGGGAAGAAGGGGAGCAGTCCAAAGTAGAGGATGAGGATGGGCAGAGCGGTGGCCAACGCACCAAAGCCCCCGCTTCGCAAGACGGCGACATAGCCCATCAAACGGGTGTATTTCAGACGTCCAGCACGCGTCTCCGGTTGCTTCACCTTTCCTTCCAGCAAGGCACCTGCATTGAGGATGTATCGAGACAGGCGGTCAAACAAGGACGGCCCGAGGGCAAGGACATCTCGCCATCGAGCGTTGCCCTCCTCTACCATGGAAGCCGACGCATCGACGCCCTTCAAAGCCTTAACCTCACAAAGAGGGTGAAGCGTGCGCTTCACTTAGCCTATCAGTTCAGACTCACTCATCTCGGCGACCGGCCAGCATGGCAGCACCGAGCATGGCGACCAAGGCGAATCCAACACCAGGCGCTGGCAGCACCACTTCGGGGTTTTCGTCTGCGTACTCCCCGTTCGGCGTGGAGAGGCGAACGGTGTTCCAACCTTCGAGTTCAAAGTCTTCATCGACATAGAAACCGAGTTGACCCTCGTCCATGGAGGCAAACATTCCAACGACGTTTCCGTCCATGACCTCGCTCAGGGAATAACGAGCCAATTCTTCACCGCAGTCACTTGGTAGCAAGTAGGTGTTGTAGGTCAATTCATGGGTGACTTCGTCAAAGGAAGCGCAATTCATGAACACGATCTCAATCATGTCGGTGCCTTCACCGTAGGACCACTGGCCAAGCTCCATGCTTTCAGCGATGCCCATGGTCATGACTCCGTAGCCACCGTAGCCGTGACCTCCGTTCGTTGGGCTTTCGTCTGAGCCGTCACCGCAGTCGGGGCCGCCGTCGTTGACCCAGGAGAGCGGGATGATGTCTGAGCCGTCTTCACACTCCCATTCGGAGGTCTCTTCTTCATCGTAGTAAGGCTCGTCGGATTCGTCTTCACAATCGAAATCACCGTCGTTCACGTATTCGAAGGCAATCGTTTCACCGGATTCCCAGCAAGTGTAGGTTTGTGTGCCCGTTCCGTCGTCTTCGTCCTCGCCGTCGGAACAATCGTCCTCGCCGTCGTTGACCCACGAGAGTGGAATGAACTCATCATCTGCACTGCAATAGAATTCGGAATATTCCGTCATTTCATAGACGGGCTCGTCCTCACCTTCGCTGCAATCGTCTTCACCATCGTTCACGTAACTGAACGGTACTTCTGTGCCGTCGTTGCAGGTGAAGACGCGATCGTCTTCCCCTGGCATGGACTCGCCATCAAATATCAAGGCAAAGGGAGGAGCGTGGACATCCAAGTCCGTGTCAACGACGATCATCTCAGCGATGGAGGCGTCGTAGGCTTCCGTCGTGATGACGCCGGCGCTCTCAAGCTCACCGTCCTCGTTGTACTCGGTTTCCTGCATGGTGAGGAAAGCGTGGGTGCTCGCATCGAAGAGTGCAACCATGCTTGAACCGTCATCGTCGGTGGCGTTCAATCCGATGACAGCACGACCGTTCTCATCAGCGCCTTCCCAATACTGGTAGGTCTCGTCTGTAGGGAACATGGCGGACGTACACATCCAGCCCTTGCCAGCTTCCCATTCGCAGTCATTTTCTTGGTCAAAGTCCATTTCATCCCAGCCGTTGTCGCAATCGTGCCAGCCATCATGGAATTCGGATGCAAGAACGGTGCTACCATCCTGGCCAAAGCAATCGATGATGTTCGTGTCTTCGACCACGGATTCATCGGAACCGTCCTCACAAATCTCCCATCCATCGTTGATGTATGAGAACGGAATGGTGTAACTACCGTCGTCGCACTGCCAGTAATCCTCTTCGTCCGAACCGTCAGAGCAATCGTAGTGGCCGTCGTTGAATTGGCTCACGGCGATCTCGTCTCCGTTGAGACACAGCATGGAGTTTTCGTCTTCAATGTCAAATTGTGCTTCGTCCGAACCGTCAGAGCAATCTCGGTCTCCGTCATTCAGGTGGGAGATGCCAAAGGTATCGCTACCGTCGTCACAGGTCCACTCGGAGGTGTCTACATTCTCGTATTCAGGCTCATCGGTTCCATCGTCGCAGTCATATTGGTCGTCATTGACCAATGAAAGGGCGATGGTTTCGCCGGAGAAGAGGCATTCATAGGTGGAAAGTTCAGACTGGGTGACCGGGTCGTAGGAGGGCTCGTCGTCGCCTGCGGGGCAGTCGTCCGTACCGTCGTTGACCCAGGAGAGCGGGATCATGTCGCCACTGGCGCATTCGAAGGAGGTGTACTCCACTTCTTCATAGACGGGCTCATCTTCACCTTCGGGGCAATCGTCATGACCGTCGTTGGCCGCACTGAAAGCGATGACGCTGCCGTCGTCGCAGGTGAAATCGGTGAGTTCATCAATGTCGTAGGTGGCCTCGTCTGAACCATCGGAGCAATCATCATAGCCATCGTTCACGAATTCAAAGCTAATTTCTTCCCCGTCATCGCACACAAACACACCGGTGGGTTCTTCGTCGTAATAGGGCTCATCCGTTTCGTCTTCACAATCGTAATCGCCGTCGTTCACGTACGCAAAGTCAATCGTATCACCGGTGTAAAGGCAGTCGTATGTTTGCGTGCCCGTCCCATCGTCTTCATCGCTGCTGTCAGGGCAATCAGCGACGCCGTCGTTAACGCTCGAGAGGTCGATGCTGGTGGAACCGTCCGCGCAATCAAAGTAGGACCTCTCAATGAGTACGTATTCGGGTTCGTCCTCACCGTCGGTACAGTCCTCGTGACCGTCGTTGACATAACTGAACAAGATTTCTGTGCCGTCGTCGCACAAGAAGGTGGAGGTCTCGTAAGATTCGAAATCGTAGTAGGGTTCGTCCTCGCCCTCATGGCAGTCCTCGTGACCATCGTTGACATATTGTCCTAGAATGGTATCACCGTCGTTGCATGTGAAGCTGTCAATGAACACCGGCTCGTCGGAGCCGTCGGCACAATCCTCTTCGCCGTCGTTCACCACGCTGAACGAAACGGTCGTGCCGTCGTTGCACTGGTAGGTGCGACCGTCGTCTTGCATCATTGGCTCGTCGGAGCCGTCAGCACAGTCCTGTCTACCATCGTTGACATCGCTGACGACGATGGTCGAACCGTCGTTGCATTCGAAGACGTGGTACGTTTCGCTTTGGCTGTCTGCGTTGAAGAGACGGTTGTCGTCCTCATCGAACAGATCGACGCAGTACCACGCATCGCCGTCAAACTCGCAGTGCGACCAACCGGTCTCTCCCATTGTGGCGGCGTAATACGCATCGTTCACCAGGAACAGGTCGTGAACCGCCTCTGTACCTTCTTCTTCATCAGCTGGAATGATTTGCTCAACTTGGACGAAACCGTTGCCGTCAACGAGGTAGGAGACGCTCATTTCTTCGCCATTGTCGGCCGTGAGTGCGACCTTGACGAGGCGCATGTTTTCGTTCTCAAGAACCATCGTCATGGTCATCGGTACGCCGTCCATGAATTCGGAGTTGAATGTGGAGGAAACGATTCCGGTCATGGCGGTCATCACGGCTGCTTCGGCGTCAGCGAGCGTAAAACACGAGTCATCGTCAACCTCTGCTGCCTGGTTGTAATTGAAGGCGGCCTCGTCGGTACAACCCTGGGTGCCTTCGGACTTGTCGGGGTCTTCTGGGGCGAAATCATCGTCGTTGTTCACACCGTCGCCGTCCTTGTCGTCGTCGAGGGCGTCGCAGATACCGTCACCGTCCATGTCTGCAGGGATGCTCGTGACGTCCAGTGGGTCTGAGCCACACTGCGTTTCAATACCGTCAGCGAACGCATCGCCGTCGGTGTCCTCGTCCAAAGCATCGCAGACACCGTCTTCATCGCCGTCGGTTGGCATGTCCGAGGCAAGCAGGGGGTCCGTGCCACAGGCTTCCTCGTCAATGTTGGACCAGGTGTCGCCGTCCTTGTCGTTGTCACGGGTGTCGCAGACACCGTCGTTATCGACATCGGACGGTACGCTCGAAGCGAGCAAACTGTCGGATTCACAATTTAATTCATCGATATCGGTCCACGTATCACCATCGTCGTCGTCGTCATCAACATCGGGAACGCCGTCACCGTCGGTGTCGAGAAGCACCGGTTCGGGTTCTGTGTCGTTGTCGATGACATCTTCGCCACCCAAACAACCGGAAAGGACCAACATCAAGCCGAGGAGAACTGCAAGTACTCTGTTCATGCAAATTGCATTGGCGGGTGGGTTATCAATCTATTTGCGACACCACCGAGTTTTTCCACCCGTTTCCCGATCCAAATCATACGATGAAC
>PBUZ01000018.1 GCA_002728035.1 Methanobacteriota archaeon | reverse complement strand
AATTCTGTGAATGATAAGAAGCCAGCATGAAAAGCATCAAATGGCGAGCATCCGTACCAAGGCCATGGAGCCGGAGACAACGACAAACATCGCCTACATTGTGATGGGCATTACACTTTTTGCCATGGTGTGGTTTATCAGCCAACGAGCGATGAAGAACCGAGCTGATGTGCTGGAAGCATCGGCTCCGAAAATCGCAGGAGAAGATGTTCTCGATGGGGGCGCACGCCACCCACAACAATTCGACGAGCCCGATGAAGAAGCTTTGGAAGAAATGGCGAAATTACTCGGTGATGAAGACGAGTCAGAGGACGAAGCCTGAATCCTGAATGGTGAGCGTTTGGCGTTCACCGTTACGGTCAAGCGTACGAGAGGGGCCTTCACCGTTTCTCCACATGCGCCATATTTCGAAACTGTTGTCTCTCATCGCTTGTTCGCCTCGGGCCAAAATCGGTTCGTCAGTTGCCCCGCTGGCATCAACCGTCCCCTTGGAGACGAGTAACAAGGTGATGTCTTCGGGGCATGCCTCGGCGAAACGACCGATGTGTTTGAGCCGTTGTGCATCGATGCGTCCAGAGGCTTCGCACCAGTCGTCCAAGACCACCAAACCCACGCTTGGAAGGGCTTGGGTGGCTTCGATGAGTGCATCGATCGCACGCTCAAATTTCCCGCCGAAGTTCATGGCATGAAAGCGTGAGCTTTCAACGAGTGAGAGGTGGCCGAGCAACTGTGAAAATCGGGCCGCATCGGGCATCTCCACCGACGCCCAAAGCACGCGCTTGCCGACGGCAATGGTGTCAGCGGCTGCATGGAGGCCGAGGCTTGTACCTCCAGTGCTCCCTTCGATGGCGAGATGGATACGTTGCCCGTTCAGCCCCATGTCGTACCGCGTCATGACCTTGACTCGTCGGCATCGGTGAATGAGGGTTGTGGCGTGTATCTCCTTTCGCAAGTGCTATGACCTGCTGATGCCTCGGCGTTTCATGAGTGGAGAACTTCGCAAAGGGGAACGCATCCCCCGACGTGCACCCCCTGAATTTGAAGAGGCTGGAAGTTTTGCTGAAGCCATTTCACGCGACGGCCTTTTTGGAACGGCACTTGAAGACAAGAACCAATACGGCCCGGTTGCCATGATGGTGTTGTTGTTGATCGTCGCTGCCATCACGGGGACGGTCATCCGAATACTCGGCTGAATCGCTCACATAACCTCCCTCCTTCACGGGAAACATCATACCCTTAACGGTGACTCAAGGGCTCATGAGCGAAGGTTCGGTGAATGTAGAAAGCAGAACCTCCTCACAGGACAAGCGCTGGACCATCATGGCGGCCCTTTTGGGTACCAACACCGCCCTGATGTTGTTCCAAGGCATTGAGCAAGCAAAAACTCCCAACCCCGTACGGGAATTGGCCTTGTGCATCATTGCGGCGGCCCTCCCTTTCCAGGGCATATACTTCCTCATCTACACCTTCCTGCTCGAACATGAACCGCATCTTCCTGAAGAGCGCATTCACAAACTCAACCTCGCCTCTGCACTCTGCCAAGTCGTCTCCTATGCATCACTGGTCGGTGTTGCGATGATGTGGTACGACCTATCGGCTTGGATCGGCTTTGCTTTCATCGCTTCATCCTGCTTGGCCATTGTCCTCATCCGCATTGTCATGGCTCCCGTCGTGATGGAAGAACTTGAACCCGCTCAATCCTGATGCAACTCCCAATTCCCTCGAAGGGAAGGTTGATGAATCGAGGCGGTTGCCTTGCATCATGGCCTTTTGCCCGCTTGATTATCGCTATGGCTGCCAAGACTTCAAACACATTTGGTCCGAACTTGGCCGCCACGAACGTCAACTCGAAGTTGAGCGTGCCCTGATCTGGGCACACTGGCAACTTGGTAGGGTCACTGAAGCCGATTACAATGCCGTGGCGGCCATCGCCAACTCCGATGCGGTGAGCAAAGAACGTGTCAGTGAGATCGAAGCAGAAACGCGCCATGACATCATGGCGCTCACCAAAGCCATGGCGGAAGCCGCCGGTGAAGCTGGGTGGTGCATTCACCTCGGTGCGACCTCCAACGACATCGTCGATACGGCGGTCGCCCTGCAATTGCGGGACAGCATCGTGCTGTTGCGCGAGAAATTGTGTCACTTGATATCGGTGTGTGCCGATGTGGCCGAACGTGAGCGAGACACGGTGATGCTCGGGCGAACCCACGGCCAAGCAGCTGTTCCCATCACTTTCGGCTTGAAAGCGGCCGTATGGCTTGATGAACTTCGACGACAATTGATTCGACTCGACGAAGCCTCCCCTCGTATTGCGGTTGGGAAGTTCCTCGGTGCCGTCGGGACAGGGGCGGCTCAAGGGGAGAACGCTCGTGAACTCCAGCGACTTATTCTCACCCACCTTGGTCTTGGTGTTCCGTTGGCCACCACGCAAGTCGTTGGTCGTGACCGCTACGTCGAATACATCTCGTGGTTGGCGAACGTTGCGACCACATGTGAAAAGGTGCTTCAAGAAATTCGAAACCTCCAGCGCTCTGAACTTGCCGAGGCTGGAGAGGGCTTTGATGTCAAGAAACAGGTGGGCTCATCAACGATGGCGCACAAGAAGAACCCCATCAAGTCCGAAAACGCTTCAGGTCTTGCTCGAATCGTCCGTTCGTTCATCATCCCAACGTACGAGAACGCATTGCTTTGGCACGAACGAGATTTGGCCAACTCGAGCAGTGAACGGTTCACACTCTCTCACGCTTCCGCCCTCCTCGAGGATGTGATGGCCAAAACGGCTGATGTTCTCACGAACATGTGGGTTGACCGAAACCGTTGTTTAGCCAACATCCACGCTCAGAAAGGACTGGTGATGGCAGAAAAGGTGATGATCGAACTTGTTGACCACGGCATGCCTCGTGACGAAGCGCACGAAGTTCTGCGAGAAGCCTCGTTCGAAGCGGTAGCAAAGGGCGAGGAATTGATCGANATTTGCAGCCGTACACCNGCGATTTCAGCNGCGTTTTCGGCNGAGGAACTCGANGCGATGTTCGATCCTTTGAACCANGTCGGTGTTGCTGGTGAGATCGTTGATGAATGCGTTGCNCTTGCTCGTGCTGCAATTCAGTGAATCTCAAGATGCCCTCGCACCCCGTCCCAATGGGTGGTTCCCTCGATCTCAAGGCGTCCGTTGTGATGTGGCCCAGCCACAACCAGTGTTTCGTATTCTCCGCCTTCACCTTCTACATGGAATCGGTGTCGCCTTGCAAGTTCAGCCAATTCCTTGAAACTCTCAGCGGTCAAGACATGGCCCAGCCATTTCTCGGTCAGACCTTCTGCGGATACGCCGGTGATCATGATTTCAAAACCGTGTTGAATCATNGAANGCACATGNTCATGACCTGATTGATGCCACAANGGCGTCCAGCTGTTGATGTTCAACCGCTGCGCCATGCGTTCGAGGCGAGATTTTTGATAGTCCGAGCGTAATGCTCCCGAGACGATGCCATCGATGTCACGCTTGGAGAGGGCCGCCTCGAGGATTTCGATATCTCCTGGTGTGGTTCCATCGACAAAGACTTCCAACCAAGGAATCCCCGCCTTCTGGGCTTGCATCTCTACGAGATGGGTGCTGGGGAGTTGGAACATGGGTGAATCTTCGCCGGTGATGCGAACCGTGACAAGGCAGTCGATGTCCCAGCCCTTGCACATGGCCCACCACCATGCAGCGGCTGAATCCTTTCCCCCAGAGGAGAGCACCGCCACACGCATGTCGGCACCACGCACTTCACCTTGATGAGGATGTTTGTATGCGTGGGTTCTTACAGGACCGCCCNCTCTTNNNGGTCAGCGCTCAGGGTTCAGCCATCATGGTTGACCCGCAGGCTCATAAAGTGTCGGCGTGACGAGAACAATGAGGTCAGACCATGCAACCAAGCGGACGAGGATACGATCACGGAATCACAACATTTAGCCCAGACGGTCGCCTGTTTCAGGTGGAATACGCAAGGGAATCTGTTAAGCGAGGAACAACCACTGCTGGATTGAAATTCAAAGACGGTGTTGTCCTTGTCTGTGACAAGCGCATCATCAGCCGCCTGATCATTCCTGAGTCCATTGAGAAGATGTTCAAGATCGACGGTCACATCGGTATTGCGACCTCTGGATTGGTGGCCGACGCCCGCCAACTCGTTGCTCGAGCACGTGTTGAAGCCCAAATCAACCGCATCACCTACGGCGCCACCGTGCCAATCGACGTGATGGTGAAGAAAATCTGCGACTTCAAGCAATCGTTCACCCAGTACGGAGGCTCCCGTCCATTCGGTACCGCCCTGCTCATCGGCGGTGTGGATGACAACGGGATTCACCTCTACGAAACTGACCCCTCGGGGGCTTACCAGTCCTACCATGCAGGTGCTATTGGGAGCGGTCGAAACACGGTGATTGAATTCTTTGAAGACAATTGGAAAGAAAACATGACCCTTAACGCTGCAATGAAACTTGGACTTGAGGCGCTCCGTTCTGCCAACGATGCAGAACTGAACCGTGATGCAGTCGAGGTCACCGTCGTGGATTCAAACGGCTACCGCGTCCTTGACCGCNATGAGGTCAACAAGCAAATTGACCGCTTGAAGCCGCTTGATGACTGAGATAGGTTGAAACCTTCACCGTCCTCTCACGGAATAGGGTGATGACATGGTGAGTCTAGACGATGCCGTTCTCGCACGCCTTGAGAAGGGCGGGAAACGCTACGAGGTCTTGGTTGACCCAAGTTTGGTTGAAGCGTTCAAAGAGGACCCCACAAGCGTTGACATCAACGAGTTTCTTGCGATGGACGAAGTGTTTCACGATGCCCGAGGCGGCGAACGTCCCACCGAGGACGCCATCGAGCGGGTGTTTGGAAGTCAAGACATCAGCGTCATTACATCNATGATTCTNGAGAAGGGATCGATTCAACTCACCACNGCTCAACGGAAGCAAATGGTNGAACAGATGCGCCAGCAGATTATTCATCACATCCATTCNCAAGCNGTTGACCCAAAGACGAAATCACCTCATCCCAAAACGCGGTTGGAATTGGCGCTTGAAGAATCTCGCTATTCCGTCGACCCGTTCAAGCGCTTGGAAGAGCAAGTCAAAGATGCGATTGCCAAGTTGAAACCGCTCATCCCACTCTCGTTTGAAACGGTACGCTTGGCGTTCAAAGTACCTGGTTCTGCGTATGGTAGCGTCTCCCAGGCTCTTCGTTCATATCAGCAAAAAGAGGGATGGCTGGAGGACGGATCGTGGGCCTGTGTCATCGAATGTCCTGCCGGAATGAAGGGCGAACTCATCGGGCAAGTCATGCGCCGAAGTTCGAGCGCTGAAGTGAAGGAACTCGGCAAATAAAGGCCATGGCCTTAGGGTCGCCTTTATCATGGGTTGGCGATTGGCGCAGACCGGAGAGAAAAGAATGTCCCAAGGTCAAACCGGCGCCGAGCAGCGCCTAGTGACCCCGGGAATGGCCGTTGGGCCATCCACCGGGAAGCGCGCTGGTAGTGGAATCATCGCTACCGAAGACACCTTCATTGCAACGCAACTCGGTTGGTTGCGAGAACTCAACAACACCGTTTCAATCGACCCGATCAACGCCGCCTACATGCCACGTTCTGGTGACTTGGTGGTTGGCATCGTCGCTGAAGTCCGCAACAACTTGTGGTTCATGAACATCAACGGGTCGTTCCAAGGCTTGCTTCCCATGTCGCTTGCCCCTTGGAAGGTCGAATTTGGAGCAGCTCGCCAACACATGGATGTTGGCGATGTCGTTTTGGCCCGAGTCCAAGAGGTCGATGAATGCCACAACGTGGTGCTCACGATGAAAGGCGTCGGTCTTCGACGTCTCAATCAAGGGACGGTTGAATCCATTCCAGTCCAGCACATCGACCGTGTTCGAGGTGCAAACAACGAACGCCTCCAACGGCTTCGCGATGCTACAGATTGTCGTATCATGGTCGGTGAAAACGGCCGCGTTTGGATCGATGGTTCAGCAGACGGCGTTTCCTTGGCTCGGCATGCCCTCCATGCCGTCTCAAAGGAAGCCCACAGCAAAGACATGGATGAAATTCTCAACGAAATTGAAAACAAAAAGAAAGGTGATGCATGATGGGTGGATATGGAGACGTACAGTTGCTTCGGGACGATGGTACCCGACTTGATGGCCGAAAAGTGGACGAGATGCGTCCCGTGACAATCGAAGCCGGTGTGTTGCCGGCCGCAGACGGGTCTGCGATGATCACGCACGGCTTGAACGTGGCCGTTGCCGCTGTCTACGGCCCGATGGAAGCACATCCTCGTAAGATTCAGCGACAGGACCGTGCCGTCATCGATGTTCGTTACAACATGGCTCCGTTTTCAACTTCCGACCGAATCCGTCCAGGCTTCAACCGCCGGTCTCGAGAAATCTCGAAGGTGACGGCAGATGCGTTGGAATCCGTCGTCCTCGTTGAGCGCTACCCTCGCTCAAAAATCCGTGTTGAGATTGAAATCCTTGCTGCAGAGGCAGGTACCCGTTGTGTTGGAATCACCGCCGCTGCGGTGGCACTGGCCGATGCAGGCATTCCAATGCGTGACATGATCGTTGGTGTTGCCTCCGGTAAGGTCGAAGACACCGTCGTCCTCGACCTCGACAAGGCAGAGGACAATTACGGTCAAGCAGACCTTCCAGTCGGCATTCTACCAAACACAGGTGAAATCGCTTTCCTCCAGATGGACGGTGACCTCTCTCCAGACGAATACAACCTTGCCATGGAGTACAATTTCAAAGCAGCAAAGGAGATTCACGAAATCATGGTGGATGCCTTGCAACGACGCTATCAAGGAGGTGAGGCCTGATGGTTGAACTCGTTCCAGCATTGTTGCGTCAGGAACTTGCGCGACTCGCTGAAGATGACCAACGCCTTGATGGGCGAGGTCGATGGGAATCCCGTGAGGTTTCCCTTGAAACCGATTGCCTCTACAATGCCGAGGGCTCTGCTAAGGTCGTGATTGGAGGCACCGTTGTTTATGCTGGTGTGAAGTTTGAACTTCGTACGCCCTGGCCTGACCGACCCACCCAAGGTTCCTTGATGTGTGGAGCGGAACTGCGTCCTGTTGCTGGTCGCAAGTATGAACCGGGTCCACCTTCACCGCAATCCATTGAATTGGGCCGTGTGGTTGACCGTGGAATCCGCGAGTCGGGCTGCATCGACATGGAGAGCCTCTGCATCGTCCCCGGCGAGAAAGTTTGGGGAGTCATGATCGACATTCACGTGTTGTCAGACCAAGGCAATATCTTCGATGCATGTGGCCTGGCTGCCATCGCTGCTTTGCGCACTGCAGTTGTTCCAGCCGAGCGCTTTGACGTCGGCGAAGACCACAAACTGCAAGTCAACGGTACACCGATCATGGCATCGTTTACCCGTGTTGGTGGTCGCTTTGTCCTCGATGCTTCCGAGCAGGAAGAACTCGGTGGTGACGAACGCATTCACATCACGCTGGGTGACGAAGGACACCTCCACTCGCTACAGAAGGGGCTAAAAGGGGTGTTCACTCCCGCCGAGTTTGCCGAGATCTTTGATGTGGCACAGCAACGATGCGTGGAACTTCGAAATCTTGTCTCAAAAGTGGAGGGGAACTGATTGGCTAAGCGAACCCAAAAAGCAGGTGCAACGGCACGATTCGGAGCACGATACGGTGTGTCTGTTCGACGAAATTCGGCATCAGCCATGGCCAAGCGATCTCGCAAGTACACCTGTCCGGTGTGTCAGTACCAGAAGGTTGAACGCCAATCCGTGGGCATCTGGGCGTGCAAAAAGTGCGGCCACACCTTCGCTGGCGGTGCTTGGGAACCGTTTACCCGAGCCTCGGATTCCAACAACCGTATCCCACGCCGCTCCGTTGACGGTGCAACCACCGCCGACATGGCCTTCATCGCCCAAGAGGCAGCCATGAACTACGAACGTGAATTGGCGAATCGACCTCCTGTCGGCGAAGAAGAAGAACCCGCTGGCGAAGAAGAGTGAGCAACGGGCAGGTGGCTCGTATGTGGCACCTCTCGCTCTCAGTGACGTCACGGTCAGTGACCGACACACAATCACTCGCAGCTTGCCTTGCAACCGACTGCGAGGTGACTTGGGAGAATGACCAACAGTTTCGTATCACGATTGAGGAAGGGGCCTGCAAAGACCTTCGTGCGATGTGGAACACACGGTTGCGTGGACTAATTGCTACGGACTCTGTGCTGAAAGTGTTTTGAAAGCATTCTTGAACCACCGACCAATCCAATGAAACGGTGAGCATATGGAGCAAATGGACCAATTGCAACTCGTCGTTGCCGAAGTACAGGCTGCCCGCCAACAAGTGAGCAGCGTCCGGGCACAAGTGCAAGAACTGGAAGGGACGATTGCAGCCGTCAAAGCGCAACCAGAAGGAATGGCCCTTCATCGGCAGATGGGTGGGGTGTTGATTCAAGTCGCAGACAGAGAGGCACTGATCACCGAACTTGGCCAAAATCTCGAATCAATGAAAGTACATTTGGAGCGGTTTACAGAGCGTGAACAACAACTCATTCAAACATACGAGGAACTGAAAAAGTCACTTCAAGGTGCTCAGTGATGAATTCGACCGTGGTCGATGCGGATTTGAAGTCGTTGCACGAATGGCTGAGCGAGGTCACTTCGCAGGGACCAGTTGCCGTGGTGACAGGGCGCAACGGTGACATGGATACGGTCGGTTCAGCCGTTGCGCTCGCATCAACGCATCCGAATCTTCTCGCATGTGGATTGCATCTCGGTCGTGTTGCGCGGCGTATGGTCGACAAACATCGTGCACCGTTCCGTTTGTTGCAATCCGACGCCACAACCTGGCCTGCATCCCTCGCCGGCATCGTGGTCGTCGACGCTGCTGCACCCGACCAAACTGGCCTGAACCTTCCCTCCGTCCCCCTTTGCATCATTGACCACCACGCTACGGATGGATGGTCGCTGAGTGAACATGATCTGGCCCTCAAGTGGGATGTGCGTTCGACCACCGAAGTGATTGCGAATTACCTTCTTCATCATGCACCGCAAGCCCTTTCCCAGCCCGTCTGCGAATTTCTCCTCGCTGGCCTCGTGACGGACACGGCTCGTTTTCGTCATGCGGACGGCCCTGCGTTTGCAACAGCGGCGGCCCTCATTGAGGCGGGTGAATTGGACTACCAAGCCTTCATTCAGGAACTTGAAGACACCACCACCTCGCCCAGTGAGCGTGGAGCGATTCTTCGGGGATTAAAGCGAGTGGAGACCACTGAGGCGGGTCCTTGGACCGTCTTGCGAACGACTGCGGGAACCCTCGAAGGGCGCCTCGCCTCCATGCTCAATGGATTGGGTGCAGATGCCGTCGTCGTCACGCGTCATCGAGACGGCCAAACTCGGCTCACAGCGCGTGCGCCACGCTCAAGTGTGCTGGCGGGGGTACATCTTGGTCGACTTATGGAACACGTTGCATCATCGATCGGTGGTGAAGGAGGTGGTCATGATGGTGCGGCTGGTTGGAGCGGCACTGCCGACCCCATCGCTGCCGAAACGGCCTTCATCGATGCCCTCGCCCGCACCAATAAGCAGGAGTTGAACACGTGACGACGATTGAATCACCAAAAGGTCCAGGCGTCTTCATTTCACGCTGGCGAAACGACGGCCCTGTTGACAGCGAAACACTCGAGGAGTGGAAGGATGAACTCCAATGGCCATCATGGCTCACACTTGCCGAGGCTGCCCTTTTCATGGATGCACCTGAACTTCTCGAAGTGATGGATGTCCACCTAACGCCGGGTGAACGGGCGGTGCTTGCGCTGGTACGTCGGCGATGGCTTGGCGATACACAACTGGATCAGGCCATTGAAGATGCGCTTGAAGTGGTCCGTGCTCCTGATACACGTGATTTGGCACTCGAAGGGCGTTTGCGTATGGAGCGTGGTCTTTCTCGTTATGAACAAGGAGATGCTGAAGGTGCAGAGGATGACCTCACTTGGGCCGAAACACGGCTCAAATCGGTCGCGAAAGCAAGTCGTGACCACGACCTTTCCTTGCTCAACAAGGCCGCTTACCATATGGCTCAGGGAGAGGCGCTCATGGCGCTTCAGGTCTACGGAGATATCGCTCGAAAGGGGGGCCATGCACACGAGACAATAGCGATTTCACGTCTGGGAGCCAGTCGGATTCATCATGCGCTCGGCAATGCATTTGACGCTGGCCGTCACGCATGGAATGCTCACAAGCATGCGATTTTGGCCTCCCAAGTTCAAATGGCGATCGAGGCGGGTTCACTTTTCCTGGATTTCTCGTCCGAACATCAATCCGAAGACGCTCCGCCCATGCACGTACAGGTTGAACATGCAAAACCGTTGGACTTAAACGAAGAACGGCCGAATTACGCCGTTCATCCAAGCGATGTTGACGGTGTTTTTGACTGGTGCATCGAGCATCTTGAGGACGGCTACGGCGGTCCAGAGCGCCCCGCATTGCGTGCCATGCTCGCACTTGCTCACAGAATGGGGCGCATTGACCGGTTCGCCGACCTGCTGGAACAACCCCAAGCGGTTGATGACCCGATGTTGGCTGCTGTTGCCCAAGCATGTGCCCCATCGCCAGAACAAACGGAAGCTTGGGGAAAGCGCTTGGCCGAATTGACCTTGTTGTCATGAGCGGCTAAAGTGCACAGCCAGGTCCTCAAATTCTTCAGGTGTCCACTCGATCACCGGTGGTGTTTCCTTCCACCATTTTACGGACTGTACGTTGTCGTCACCAACCGTCCAAGATTCACGGTGCGTCTGCGCTACAGTGACGTGGGCCACCCAACCTTTGGGATAGTACGCCTTGTTCCAAGAAACCAGTGTTCCGTCCAAGCCCGTTTCCTCTCGCAGTTCCCGCATCAACGCTTCCTCGGGTGATTCGTTATCCTCAAGATGTCCGCCCGGTATCTCCCATCCACGTTGAGGATGTTCAACAAACAGGACTTCGCCACCTTCACCCATCGGTGTTGGTAACGCGCCGTTTGCCGTCACCCATGCCAACACAAAAACAGGATGCTCTTCCCCCATGGCCTCACTTCATGGCTTCTTGAATTTGCGTCAGCCAAGGCTCTGCCCATGCTTCACCACCGGCAAGCAACCTTCGTGCAAGGAAGAACGCGGCTTGGTGGTCGCCTTGAGCGAGGAGTTGTTCCAGTTTGGTTTCATCGGGGTGACGATGCGTTTCNGGTGCATCTTCTTNGTGGACAANTTNTTCNTCCGNTGGCGTTGAAACGCGATNCGTGAGCGTTTGCATACGNTCAAGGAACGATTCTCTGTGAGCGATGGTGGGTCCCGACCACGGTTGCTTTTCCTTCCCGTCCATATCGCCCTTAAGTCGTTCAAGAAATCTGTCGCGTTCATTGAGGTGTGGCCGAAGTTGTTGGACATGGTCATAGCAGGACCACGCATCATCGATTTCACCTCTGCGCTCGTGCAGTCGGCCCATTTCAAGCCACAATTCGTGATTCATCGGGCGGTGTGCAAGCAAATGGCGAGCCAATTCAATGAACAATGTTTCGTGGCCTGCCGTTCGGATCCGTTCCAAACGGCGCCCAAAGACAATGTTGGCTCGTTGGTCTCGGAAATCAAGGCGGCGACAGCGTGCTGAAAACTCTTCGAGGGACTCGATGTGATCTCCCGAGGAGAGTTTTGTCCACCACTCGTCAGGGTCCAACGGGTCCTTTGAAAACGCCGCTTCAAGCAATTCCCGGCCAATTCCAAGGAAATCAATGTCCTGCAATTGGTCAAGTTGTTCGGGGTCCCGCCCAAGAACAACAAAAACATCCTCCAGAACTGCATGGAGTCCTTCGTTATCGCTGTTGATGACTTTCAGTTCGGCGAGATATCGCCAATTACGTTCATCGGTGAAGTCGTGAAGAATCGCCTGACGTGCGTTTTGTTCTGCCCAACCGAGGTTCTCTTTCGCTCTGGCGGGATCAGCCTTGGCGAGTTGAGCAAATTTTTGTGCGGTTGACCGGTAGCGATTGCCGAGATTTCTGCGAGGATGTTGCAGAAGGTCTTGACTGTCGCTCATGGTTTCCCCTCATTGCACAGACATGAATCCATCACGCTCTACGCCAAAATCAATGGTTGCGTCGTAGCCGATTTTGGACGTTTTTCCATCACTGTATCTGGACGGGTCGAGTGAACTGCCGCGCTGGTTCGAGAGGATGAGTGTGTCCTTGTCGGGCTGCCACCGCGTCATCATCGCCCATTCCACGCGAACAGGGTCGGTGATGTCGATGTCCTCGTCAACGACGGTGACGATTTTCATGCTCTTATGGCCAGCAAACGCCGCTTCAATAGCACGCATCCCATCATCAGGATGCTTCTTGTTGATTTTGAGAACTGCTCCCAACCATCCACAACCTCCTTCGGTCATGTGAACGTCTGAACACTCAACCACTTCATTGACAGCGGCTTTGATGGTCGGTGCACGGGGAAGTCCCATCAGGGTCTTGTGTTCTGCCTCGCCAGGAATCAATGCATGGAAGATGGGGTCGTTTCTGTGCGCTAAACCGTCGATTTCGATCACGGGTTCTTGCCGGACATCATCCACCGTGCCCGTGATGTCGACATAGGGTCCTTCATCGTCGTCTTCCAACGTAACTCGGCCCCACCAAACATACTCGGCATCCGCAGGGACGTGGACGCCGTTGGGCAATTCAACCAATTGCAATGGGGAGCCGTACAATTTTTCATGAAGGGCTGCTGCAATCGTGAGTTCGTCGATGTTGTCATCAAAGGACATGGCTGCTGCGAGCAGCACCACCGGGTCGGGTGCATTCACCACGGCCACCGAGACTTCCCTCCCCTCTTCTCGTGCATTCATCACCATGGTTCGAAGGTGACGGGGAACCAAACGAACGACGAGGTGGTTCTTATCTCTAAGGAATTGGCGATGGAAGGACACGTTTCGAATGCCGTTGTCTTGCGCAACGATGATGCTTGCAGATGAATAGCGTCCACGGTCTTGCGTCCAATGATGAGGGATGGGGATGCTGGTGAGGTCGACCTCGTTGGCGATGTTCTCGAGGCAAGCAGCGTCGTTTTCACTCACCATTTCGGGCTCGCTTGGATGATCCATGGCCCATCCAAGGGTATCGATGTAGGCTTCGGGTTCAATGCCAATGGCCGCACACAATCGGTCCCGGGTGAGCATGTTGACCGCTGCTCGATGTCCAGGGCATTCAGCAATGTTGTCAAAGACGGTCATGGCGTGACCTGAAGCTTGTGAGTGGTGCATCATTTCATGAATCAGACTGATTTGATTCGATTCGATGGTGGCTGCACCGAGGTGGTCGCGAAAGGCCATGCTCCAGCGACGAAGACGCGTTGCTTGAATGTTGTTCATTCCAAGGCTGATGATGAGTGCATAAAATCAAACAACGCCGAGGATGATGCGACCATCGAAAGGGATTTGATTAAATAGGGGCGGGAAGTCGGCAAGGTGCTTCAATGAGGTGATGATGATGGGTAGAGGACTCTTCGCAGGCGCAAAGATGGCCAAGGACCGCCAAAAATTCCGTTGGTCGGACCGCCGCTACAAGAAGCGTATGCTCAAGTCCCGCGCCAAGCACGACCCGCTCGCTGGCTCCACACAGGCCAAGGGCATTGTCGTTGAGAAGGTCGGTATTGAAGCCAAGCAACCCAACTCTGGCATCCGTAAGGCGGTCAAGATTTCCCTGATCAAAAATGGAAACAAACTCACGGCTTTCGCTCCAGGCGACGGCGCCATCAACTTCATCGATGAACACGACGAAGTCATGGTCGAAGGTATCGGCGGGCGCCTGGGCCGTTCGTACGGTGACATTCCCGGTGTTCGCTACAAAGTGATTCAAGTCAACGGTGTCTCCCTCGATGAAATGGTTCGAGGCCGAAAGGAGAAGCCAGTCCGCTGAGGTG
>PBUZ01000017.1 GCA_002728035.1 Methanobacteriota archaeon | reverse complement strand
CCGCCCGTTTCCCCTTCATTGACAAGGTCTTGGCGTTCGAAGAAGATGAGCGGTTGACCACGCAAAGCACGTTGTCCACGAACGATCACCCCTTCCTCATCGACCATGCCATCGAAGGCGTCCCCTATCATCCAGGGGTCATGGCGCTTGAGATGTTCGCTCAATCCGCTTTGCTGCTTCGCCCCTCAACCTGCCTCGCAGGGTTCGAAGAGGTGGTCTTTGGTTTGCCGATCAAACTCCTCAAAGGTCCAGTGGTGGTCCGTGTTGAGGCAGCGTTTGAGCGAAGTGAAGACGATCTCACGTGGGTAAGGTGTCGCCTTGTCTCGGATTTGATGAATTCAAAGGGAGAGGTGTTTGGCGAGCGAGAACATCACACAGCCTTGGTTCGTCTGGTCGAGAAATGCAATGATTTGTGCCCGTTCCTCCAACGCGAAGTGGATGAATTGCCCACCCTTGGCACGCCGCCTTCCGGTTCACTTCTCCACCCCGCCTCCTTCATTTATGACCGATACTTCCACGGTCCACGGTTCCAATCTCACGGGGGCGTGTTGCGTGGTGTTGGCGAGGGAGACCTCGTCGGTATCGATGGCGTGGCGTTGATGCGCCATCAACTTCCAGCAACAGACCAGTTTACGGTTGAGCAAAACGGCGAGGCCGTGTTGCTCGAATCGCTACCGATGCTGATCGAAGCGGGTTTCCAAAATGCTGGTTTGGTGGCGATGGAAACGCTGGGTTACAGCAGCCTTCCAGTTGGGATTGCCTGGTCGACCATGCTTCGGGTACCTGATGCAGACGAAGTGTTGCGATTGCGAAGCATACAGGCCTCGAGTGGAGATGACGGGACAACGGTCCACGATGTGTTGATCGTCGGGAACGACGATGCACCCGTTCTGGCATTGAAAGGCCTGCAACTCAAAGCCATGGCTACGGTCGAGGAAGAACACCGATTCTCTTTGCAGCGGTGACCGGTGAGTCCATGTCGGTTACGGTCAGCGAACTGACGGCACCAAACGCAGAGACTCGGGTGTTCATGGCGCCCGTTCATGCTTGGCACATGGACGACGTTCCGTTGGCCATGGCTGATGAGGTGGCGACCTTTGTCACAGAAAAGCGAAGAAGCGAGCACTTGAGCGGTCGTTGGTTGCTGGGTGTAGCATTGGAACATTGGGGTGTGACAGATCTCTCCACCATTGAAGTGCAACGCACCGAACATCGAGCGCCGTATTTGACCCATATCCAAGGGGTGTGGAAGCGAACACCGCTGCCCAATATTTCCATTGCACACAGCAACGACCGGGTGGTGGTTGCTTGCGCATCGCCCGAGTGGTCGATTGGTATCGACATGGAGCCGGAGGGGCGAACACTTGCCCCAAATGCGTTTGACATGATGGCGAAGGGCGAAGAACTTCGATATTTACGAGCACATCCCGATGAGGCAATGCGGCTTTGGACAGGGAAAGAAGCCATCCAGAAAACTTTGGGTCTGGGCATGCACCTCAATCCTCGAGATATTGAAATTCCAATTGGACAAGAGAAGTTGAATATTTCAATTGGAAAATCAATTATTCAATTGGAATATTGGCAAGAAAAAGGCTTCCATCTTTCGCTCGCATTCATGCCCTCGACCCCGCCAGAACCCACTCCAGAGGAACGCTTGCTTGAGGAAACTCGGGCGGCGATGCAGGCCGATCCAAATTGGGGTGTGGGCTGCAAGACACAACGCAGTGGGGCTTGATCAGGCCCACAACCGGCTGCTCTCCCATGGCAGGTCGAGAGCGATACCGATTTCTGTGAGGATGACGAAATTGAACACGGTGTAGGCCAAGGCACTGAGAATGAACACCACCAAGGTGGTGTTGATGATGCGCTGACGTTGTTGTTTTGCCTCATCAAGGCTGCAGATACCTTGTTTTCGGAAGTAGAACACCAGTCCCGCCGACACCATGATGACACTGAGCGTCATGAGCGTTGGGCGAAACCAGCCCATGCCGTTGGTTCCCCAATACAAATCGTTGGATAGAGCGGCTGCGGTCGAAACGCTCGCCAAGCCAAAGAGCACGAGGACGATGCTTGGAAAGCAACACATGGAGGCGAGGAAGGCGGATCCGCCAATCCACCTCCACAGGGACTTGACATCCTGTGTCACGTTGCCTGCCATGACGGAAACTGCATTCGTTGACTTTTGAAGATGTGTTCTCAAACACACGACAGAAACGGGGTGCTTTCGATGGCATCGTGATGAAGTTTAAGGGGCAACACAGGCGTTCCATCAGACCACGAACCCATACCAGTGAGCATCGTTTCATCGGTCATGTATTGGTAAGCCCAATCCGCTGTGAACGTATCGTTTCGAGCATGAGCGACCAAGTAATCCGCCTGCGCATCGATGCGGCGGTAGAAACTCCAATCCGAAAGAACGTCTCTTGCGGGGTCGGTTTGCAAGTAGTGACTGGCGACCAATCTCGGAAATCCGTACTTATCCGTTTGGACCTCAAGCAATTGGTTTCGCTCCGTTGGCAACATCGTGAACATCTGTTGGTGAAATGCTCCCGGGCACATGCCGACGCTCATGTCGTCTTGCGATACGCCAATCTGCACCAATGTCTCGTTTGGAAGCGGTGAGAGCGTGGGTTGCAAGGCCGCTTGCATGGGACGACTGGCAGGTGCTTCCAAAGCAACCACCAAGGCATGTTGACCCCATCCACGGCTGAGAACATCATCGAGCGTGATGAAGGTGTAGGCTGCCCCCAGGCTGTGGCCACCGGTCCAGAGGGTGGACGGGTCAACCGTGATGTTGCCAAGATGTGCATCAACACGAGGGTCTCGCTGTGTGGACAACAGCATGGTGTCGAGGTGGTCGATTGCAGCCCGAATAGCCATGTCACGGTAGGTGTGTTGAAGGAAATCCGACATGCCGTCTCGCTCTTCTTCGATGAAGGATTCGTACCCCTCGGGACGTAAATCCGATGGATACTGAAGAAAGGCAACGGCCATTCCTTTTGCTGCGAGGTGGGTGATCCATCCTTGATAGGCATCAACATCAGGGTAGCCAAAACCGTGAAGCAGCACGGCCAAGGGAAGGTGGGTGACAGGGGTGTCTTCGGGGAGTTGGGGGAGCGTAAGATGGACGCTAAAGGTCACATCATCCTCCAAATCACCCTGAACGGCCACGACTTCTTCAGGCATGGAATAAGGCGATGCAAATTGGAGGGTGTCGTAGGGGCCAGGCGCTGAGCCATAGCCAAGTTTGGGGCTCTCGGGTGGTGACGGTGCGATACCGACGAGTGCAGGTATGCCGGGCATGACCAACCATGCAGCGAAAAACACGCCCAAGAGGTGGCTGATTCGTGGCCAGGACACGCGGGGGCCATCCAGTGTTCGCCAGGTTGGTGCACCTCCCCATGCCAGCAACAGGCACAACAGCAGCCAGCCATACAGTGTAGGGAGCAAGAGAAAGGCACCCCGTAGATACGCCCAATCGAGCAAGAGGTGGAGGCTGATGAGACCGGTCAACAACCCGGTGACGGCAGCGAGGGCGATGTCCACTTCTGTGCGCTCATGACGCTCCATTTTCCATCTGCGCAGACCGTAAGCAGCAGCGGCAGCGAGCAGCATCAACGAGAGGGTCAGNTCCATGCTCGAACGCAACACNAGTGTCCATTCAAGCGAGCGAACAGCATGTGGCCANATCGAATCGACAACGTCCTTTCCGATGAGAAGACGATACAGGACTTCGGTGTAGGCCAAGACCAACCCCGCCACGAAGGAGACTGCTTGCAAGCGGCGCAAGCGTGGTGTCTTTTGCGATGCTGGCGCAACTTCGTCCACATACCGAGGTGGTGCGGTGCCTTCAAGAAGATTCGTTCGTCAATACGGAACATCCTTCCATCCAATTTTGTAGCCGATGAGGTTGAACGAACGGTGAAGCACGGGTGTGATGAGGATCAGCGCCACCATCGGTGCTCGAAGTTCTTCGGCGGCAAGAACAGAAGTTCCGAGGAACAACTGGCCGCACAAGAACACCATGATGGCGAAGGGGAGCGTGTCCAAGAGGGGCGCNTTNGAGGAGACATCGCCTTCACGCTTCAGGCCACGCCNCCGCTTCACGAACGAGCCAACGCTGTCACCAAGNAGGCAGGTAAAGCCGAGAAAGGTGCCCAAGAAGAACGCTGCACCCACATCCCCGCCGATGTTGAACCAGGCGCTCTCAGCACCGAGNAGGGGGTGNGCAAACACCGTGCTGCCATCATCAAACNCCGTATCCATGCTCCCCATGCTCACGAGGCTGGCCAGCAGAATGCACAACAGACCAGAGGTCATCGAACCGCCGATGAGCCCGTTCCATGTCTTGCCATCGCCGAGGATACGGTTCCCGTCGCTGAGGGTGCGTCCACCGTCAATGGGCCACGGTCCATAGCCTGTTTTTGGTAGCCACTTCCCCCACATCATGGCGAAGGTATTGGCCAAGAATCCGGGGAGGTAGAGCCACAGGGTTAACAAACAAAGAAACAGGAAATCCATATGCATCACCGCCCAATCAACAACAAACGCTTCATCGCTCAGCCTTTCATGTTTGTTGAGCAGAGCGAGGAGCGCTCTCGCTCTTTCTTGGTACACGAAGGTGCGGATAGCGGGAGTCGAACCCACGACATAAGGTTGGAAACCTCAGATGATAACCACTTCACCATATCCGCAGTGTGGTGTGCCGAGCGAATCGCCTCTCACCTTTGAGTGAATCGGTTCTTCGCCTTCCTCATCGTTGCCGCTTGAACTCGCTGAACATGGATGAAGACCGGTCACGGTTTCGAGGTGCTTTTGGTGCTTGTTGCACGAGGTTGCGGCGTGGCATTTCAGTGATCCCACGCTGTTGGCGCAGTTCGTTCGCTCGCACCATTCTGCGTTCGTTCTCTCGCGCATTCTTGCTGCGACCGCGAATCATCAACAGCCCCATCAAGAGGAACAGGACCAATCCGCCCGTTGCGGCCTGTACGACACTGTTTTGAGCGAGTGCGTCCAATGCTGAGCCTCCATCTTCCGTCACCGTTTCAACCGGAGCGTTGGAATCCGTTGTTGAGATGACCACCGTGACGGTATCCATTGGGTAGTCTGCTCCAGGTTCTCGAGCCGAAAGCAACAACTGGTGATTGCCCACGTTCTTTGCCGTTCCAGAGAACGTCACCGTCTGACTGTTGCCTGTGGCCGATGTAAAGGTGATGAAATGCCCAGAGGCTTCCCCTACGATGCTGGTGGTGGTTTCCCAATCCACGTTCGCGGCAAATGCCGAACTCATTTGCGTCGACACGGTGCAGGTGAAGGTAAACCAGCCGCTGGCCGCCAAATCCACAGAGATGGAAAGCGGCGTGCAGGTCATGCTCGCCTCGGCCGAACTTCGACTGGCATCGTTGGGCCAATGATCGGGTCGGTGTGCACCGAGGGTGGCGTTGTCCCCGTATCCATCGCCGTCGGTGTCGATGAATTGGCTTCGATGTTCTGGGAAGTCATCTTGACTGTCGGCCCATCCATCACCGTCTTGGTCTGGACAGCCCACGGTGTTGCCAAGCGTTGATGTTCCTGCTTCGTTGGGGCACGAATCACCGTCGGTACCCGCCGTTTCGTCACCGTAGCCGTCGTTGTCGCTGTCAAACCATTGACTTGCGTCACCCAACCAAAGGTCGTTGGCATCGCTGGCCCCATCGCCGTCTTCATCAGCGCACCCGTACACATCAAGTGTGGATGTGCCCGCATCCGTTGGGCACGAGTCTGGTTCGCTGCCGTTGGGGTTGTCGCCGTAGCCGTCGTTGTCGCTATCTGCCCACTGGGTGTCATCGCCGAGGAACGCATCGTTCGCATCCGATGTTCCGTCGCCGTCTTCGTCAACACAGCCGAAACGATCCACGGTTGAGGTGCCAGCGTCCGAAGGACACGCATCCGGTTCCACACCATTGGCGTTGTCACCGTAGCCGTCGTCGTCTTGATCGGTGCTTTGTGTGGGTTCGTTGGGGAAGGCGTCGGCACCGTCGCTGGTGTCCCAAGCGGATTGATTTCCGATTTGTGGGGTTGGGTCAGAAATGCCATCGCCGTCGCTGTCAAGACACCCTGTTCGGTCAACGGTTGAGTTACCCGTGACGAGGGGACACGTATCTTCTGCGTCATCATAACCGTCGTTGTCACTGTCGATCCACCGTGTTGGGTCGCCGGGGAAGGCATCGGTGGCGTTGGAATCCCCGTCGCCATCGTCGTCGACGCAACCGTAACGGTCAACGGTGGATGTACCCGCCTCGCCCGGACAAGCATCGGGTTGCAGGCCGCTGGCATTGTCGCCGTAACCATCGCCGTCTTGGTCAAGCCACTGCGTGGGCAGGTTTGGTAGAGCGTCAATGGCATTGTCCCAACCGTCACCATCGTCGTCTGCGCACCCCAGCCTGTTGCCTTGGGTTGAATTGCCCCACTGGGTTGGACAGGCATCGGGTGTGGTGCCGCCTGGGTTATCGCCGTAACCATCCCCGTCCGTGTCCGCCCATTGCGTTTGGTCATTCGGATGACTATCGCCGGTGTCGGCCCAACCATCTCGGTCGGTATCGGTGCAGCCGTAGGTTCCGTTTTGCCACGATTCACCGTACACGCTCGGGCAGGCATCCGGTAATGAGCCCGCTGCGTTATCGCCGTAGCCGTCACCATCGGTGTCGTTCCACTGCGTGGCGTCCGACATGAAGGCGTCTGCTCCATCGGCTGCGGTCCACGAAGAATCGGGGTCGGAATATCCGTCCCCGTCTTGGTCAGGACAGCCTTTCCTGTCGTGAATGGACGTCCCGAAGAACATGGGACAGGCATCGTCGAGACCATCATCATAACCGTCGCCGTCGTTGTCACCCCAACGGGTTGGGTCGTTGGGATACGCATCGGCGCCGTCATCGACCGTCCAAAGGCTGTCGGGGTCGGAATAGCCATCACCGTCACTGTCGACACACCCAAGGCGGTCAGCGGTTGAGTTTCCTATGATGGTCGGGCAATCATCGCCGTTGGTTCCCGCAGGGTTGTCGCCGTAACCATCGCCGTCCGAATCCATCCATTGGGACGCATCGGTTGGTGCAAAGTCTGCACCGTTGGCAACGGTCCAGCTGCTGTCTGGGTCGGAGGAGCCGTCGTTGTCGGAATCGATGCACCCGAATCGGTCACGTGTCGAGGCACCTGCCGTGTTCGGGCATGCATCGGCTTCGAAACCTGTGGGTTCATCACCGTAACCATCGCTGTCGGTGTCGCTCCATTGGGTGGCCTCGTTCGGGAAGGCGTCGTCAACGTCAGCATAACCGTCGCTGTCGCTGTCAGCACAACCCAAGCGACCTGCTTGTGTCGAGGTGCCGAATTGGGTTGGGCAAGCATCGGGTGAATTGCCGTTGGCGTTGTCACCGTAACCATCGCTGTCGCCATCCGCCCATTGTGTTGCGTCGGAGACGAAGGCATCGGCACCGTTAGCGGTGGTCCATCCGCTATCGGGATTTGAATAGCCATCGCCGTCCGAATCCGTGCATCCGTAGCGGTCCTGATCGGAGTCGCCGTTGATGCTTGGGCAGGCATCACCTGTGGTGGCGGGCGGAGGGTTGTCTCCGTAGCCATCGCCATCGCCATCGGCCCATTGGGTGTCGTCGGTGGGGAATGCATCTGCACCGTTGGCCACCGTCCACGAACTGTCGGGGTCGGAATATCCATCACCGTCTTGGTCGCCACAGCCCGTTCGGTCTTCACTTGAGGGCCCTGCTGTGGACGGACAAGAATCAGCGCCGTTGGCAGTGGTCCATCCGCTGTCAGGATTCGAGTAGCCATCGCCATCCGAATCGGTGCATCCGAAGCGGTCGTCGGTGGAATTTCCAGCTGTGCTTGTGCACGCATCTGGCTGAACACCAGCGCTGTTATCGCCGTAGCCGTCAAAATCGGCATCTCGCCATTGGGTTGCTTCGGAGGGGAACGCATCGGCACCGTCGTTCACGGTCCACGAAGAATCGGGGTTGGAATAGCCGTCATTATCGGTGTCGGGACAACCCGTTCGGTCAACGGTCGAGGCGCCAGCGACGGTGCTGCAGTCGTCATCATCGTCTTCATGACCGTCCCCGTCCGTGTCCTGTGTGAGGTTGGTGAGGGAATAGTCGCCCGTCATGGCCAAGGCAAAGAATTGCGGTCCGGTTGGGATGCTTGAGCCCACCACGTGAACTTCCCATGTCCCCTGTGCAGGCGAAGCCAACGTCATACCGAGCAGGTTGTCGATGTTGTTGCTGAGGTTGGTCCATGTTCCCGAGGGGCTCTTGAGGTGCAAATCGACGTCGTTCACGAGGTTGGTCGATGCGCTCGGGGTCGAGGCGGGGTCAATCCAAGAGAGTGCGATGTTGATGTCATCAGCGTTGGCAGGGACATTGAACGACCAACCACGGTCAGCGTTTGTCGTGACGGAATGACCTTGCAACCACGAGGTGTTGATCGCCTGCGTCATGTTGACACGGCCCCATCCCTCGTGGTCGTTGGGGGCTGCTTCCCCTGCCCCGTTGGTGCTTGAGGAATACTGACCCGTCATGTCGTGAGCGCTGGCGGTGAAGATGGCCTTGACCAAGGCGGAGGTCGGGTTGTTCTCACCTTCGTTTTCGATGAGGTGTTCGAGCAACAGCGCCGTGGCGCCAGCGGTCAGCGGTGTGGCCATGCTCGTTCCACCCATGTAGGTGTAACTGGCATTGTGGCCCAACCAACCAACATCGGTCGTGCTTCGGGACTTGGCAGACAAAATCATGGTTCCTGGTGCCGAGATATCGGGTTTGAGACGACCATCGTCGGTGGGTCCGCGAGAGGAAAAGGCAGCCATGCCTTCAGGGTTGTCGGCCAACTTATCGGTGGAGATCGGTGATGCATAATCCGTGCTTCCCCAGACATAGGTCATGTTTGCACGGTCGTTTTCGGAGGCCCCCACGGTGATGACGTTCTTCGCAGAAGCGGGGGAACCGAGGGAATCAAGATCGATTTCTCCGTCGCTGTTGGCGTCCACGCCTTCATTCGCAGCGGCGAACAGGATCACGAGTTCGTCCATGGTTCGAGCGCTTGAGTCGGCTTGCATCGACGAGGTGGTGTAGGCGCCGTTGACGGCTGAGCCCCATGAGTTGGTGTGGACTCTGCTGTCGTTTTCCCATGCGAGTTCAAACATGTCGGTGAGGTCGTTGGGGATGCCGAAGAGTTTCTCTTCACCGTTGTAGGTGGTGGCGATAGCGTGGAAAAGCAGGTGGGCTTCGGGGGCCGCTCCGATGATGTCACCGTTGCTGTGGGTGCCGTCGCCGAGAACCGAACCTGCGACGTGGGTGCCGTGACCGTCGTGGTCTTCCGCATCGTCACCGCATGGGTTGAGGTTGTAGTAACTGCACACCGAGGCAGACGGGGGGAAGGAAAGGATGCCCGTGATGTGGTCTCGGAAATCAGGGTGCATGTTGGAATTGTTGACGCCGTTGTCGAGGCCCGTATCGGCCACTGTGACGATGATGCCGCTTCCGTTCAACCCCGACCATGAGGAGTCGATGGCCGACATGTTGGTGGTTGTCCAGGTGTCGAGGACATTCATCACGTCAATGCCTTTTGAGTTCATGAGTTCGAACACCGGACGTCCTTCAATCCATTCGACGGTGTCTTGCGCTGCCAACCATGCCAGACCGTCAGCGTCCAGGGCCATGGTGGCGAATCGACCGCTGTGCGTGTCAAGGACGATACCGCTGCGCTGTTCGAGGCCTTCGGGGAGTTCCTCGCCGGACAACACGACGTTCACGATCGCTCCTTGTTGATTCACGAAGGGATTGGGTGCCACCATGTCAAGGCCCAACAGGCCGCGTGCGAGGTCGCTGTCGATTTTGTCAACCCCGTCCATGACTGCGATGGCTTGAACATCCAGCGCTTCGAGTTGTGCAGGCGATTGGCCGCTCACATCGCAGTGGAAACTGGTTGGGGGCAAGAAGGAATGGCATTCAATACCCGCTGCTGCCAATTCGCCGAACCACTCGGAGGGCACGGGGTAGGCGTGACTGAGTAGGTGAAAGCCCGTCAGACTTGTTTCTCCAGTGCGGTCTGTCCATTCGGAGGGTGCGACCATCGTTACATCGCGGAAGCGAAGGTGGGCGACATCAGCCCCGTCATCCGCATTCATCCAACCGTATTCAGCCGTAACGGTCGCTCCAATGCCCAGTTGTTGGAGCTGTTCCAGGTCCGCATTCGTATCTGCATTGTAGGAAAGCGTTGCGTTGTTTGCCATGGTCAAGGGAGAAAGCACTTGCACCAGCAGCAGTGAAAAAAACAGCAAGGATGTTCGGCGGCGCTGGCTCTGCATGACCATTGCAAACCGAGCACCCTCATGAAAGATTGCCTACCGGGTCATCTTGGTAACCGCCTTGCTACCGAGGGTTCAAGAATCACAGCCATGGGCGTAAGTCCATGACGCGGGCGCACGCTGCAAAAGCCAACAGCGACAAGATGGCCCCAGAGGACATCAATGCGGGTGCCGAGGTGCTCGGAAAACAGATTTGGCGCGTTGTCCCTTACGCCAAGAAATACCCGAAAAGGGCGCTTACGGGCATTTTCGCAAACGCTGCTGCCCGTTTCTTCGACCTCATGCCCTTTGTCGCCATCGGTTTGGCGGTTGACTACTTCACCACCGACGTGTTGTCTGGCCCCCAAATCGTCCAAGACATGGTGACGACCATCCACAGCAACCCCGCCTACGGGTACGGGATTCTGATCTTCCTCGGTTTCTTGTGCTTGGCAATTTTTCAAGGAATATCCGAATATGCATGGCAGACGCTCGGCTACAACATCCAACACGACTTGCGCATGGACGCCACGCGGTCGCTCATCACCATGGAAGCCTCGTATTACGACCTGCGACAAACAGGGCAAATCATGTCGGTGTTGTCAAGCGATGTGAATCAACTGGAAGACGTGGTCTCCGATTCATCCACATCCATCATTCGGATCGTCATCACCTTTGCAACAGCGTTCATCATTTTGGTGCTGATGTCGTGGAAATTGGCGGCCGTGCTGTTTGCGCCCATTCTGTTCATCGTGCCTGCAGTGTACTGGTTCTCAACCCGGGTGCAGCGAAAGTATCGCAAGCAACGAGAATCCACCGGCGATATCCACGCCGTGCTCGAAAATCTCATCTCCGGTATTTCCGTCGTTCAAGCCTACAACGCCGAAACTTGGGAAGCGGACCGTGTCGCTGCTGAATCTGGCTCCTACCGAGACCAAGCCATGGGGGCCAGCAAAGACCGAAATCGCTTCATTCCCATGATTTACGCCGTGGCAGGGGTGGCGTTCGGCCTCTTGGTCACCGCAGGTGGCTACTTTGCAAGCCAAGGTGAAATCACCACTGGACAACTTGTGACGTTCTTGCTCATCAGCACCCGTATGACCATGCCCATGTTCATCTTCGGTATTCTCGTCAACCAGTTGCAGCGCGGTGAGGCAGCAGCCCGGCGCGTCTTCGCAGCCGTTGATTTGGAGCCGACCATCGTTGACAACGAAGACGCCGTGGTCTTGGAGGGCGGCATCAAAACTGTGGAGTTTAACGACGTGTACTTCACCTACCCCAACACCACCATCAAGGTCCTCAACGGCATTTCGTTCAAGGTAAGCGAGGGCGATTTCTTGGGCGTCATGGGCCACACCGGCGCGGGGAAAACGACGATTCTCAAACTGCTCATGCGCTATTACACGCCCGACAGCGGGGACGTGCTGGTCAACGGTCGCCCCATCACGGACTTTACTCTGCATTCGCTTCGCGAGGCTATCGGCTTTGTCAGCCAAGACCCCTTCCTGTTCTACGGCAGCGTCAAGGACAACGTGGTCTACAACCAAGAAGCGAACGATGAGCAACTTGTCGAGGCACTCGAAATGGCCGGTGCTTGGGAGTTCGTACAGGAGTTGGAGGACGGTGTCGATACCATGGTGGGGGACCGTGGCGCCATGCTCAGCGGTGGGCAGCGCGCTCGAATCTCCCTTGCTCGAGCCCTCTTGAAGGCGCCAAGCCTGCTCATCCTTGACGAAGCCAGCAGCGCTTTGGATGCAGAGACCGAACGCCGAATTCAGGAGAACCTGCTCTCTTCAGGCAAGGAGCGTGCAACGATTGCGGTCGCCCATCGTCTCAGCACGATTCGAAACGCCAATGAGATCCTCTCAATGGTCGACGGTGCCATCGTGGAGCGAGGCCTGCACGATGACTTGGTGGCTTCTGGTGGCGTGTACGCCAGCCAGTGGACCATCCAAACCGGTGACATGGCCGGCTTGTGATCAGGCGTTTGGCCGGCGCATCATGGCAAGGTTGGCGAGCGCCATCACCACGATGATGCCTGAAAGCCAGATCGGGAAGATGGGGACCTGTTCGTAGGGTAAATGAAACATGTCCAGCAGGGACTCGCCTCTGGAGAAGGTGCCTCCGATGGAGGCCGTTGCCAAAATGAGGCCGGATGCTGCCATGCCACCCATCGCCTGCCATCGGCTACCCCACGTGTCGTCCCAGAGGGTCACACCGTGTGTGCGGCGGCTGAGCAACACGCCAAAGGCCAAACCAAACGAGGCCGAAGCGAGCAGCATTTTGTTGATCAGCAGTGGATGGTCGATACCCTCTCCAGGGCTGGCTTGGATGCCCGTGAGGACGGCCATCGGCATCGCGAGCAAACCAAAGGCGAGTGCAAAGTGTGCCACATGGTCCATGAGGTTGAGATGGCGTTGCAATCCGAGTAGACCGTGACTGGAGAGTCCAGCGAGCAAGAAGGCGAGACCCGCCATGGCAAAGGCGCCAACGGTGAGTTCGGTACTGACCACGTGAAGGGTGCCTGCAGAGACCATCATGCTTCACCTCCTTCTTCGAACATGTCGTCTTCGTAGGCCTTGGATGACGAGGAAGTCCGATGTTGCAGCGCCATAAAGCCGGCCATGAAGGCCAACAACATGGCGACGGATTGGACATAAGCGGTCGTTTCATCAACACTCCACTTCGGCTCTTCGCTCTTGAGTTGGAACCAAGGTGTGGTTTGTTCCGGCCCTTCGCCGCTGAGATGAGCGCGCCATTCAATCACCGAAGGCTGAAGGCTGGCAGGTAGGTCAAACGACCACGTCTCATCGCCGTTGGCCGTGGCGGGAACTTCTTGTGACTCACCACCAACCACGCGCCATTCAACCCGCAAACCCTCAACAAACTGCGTGGTCACTTCAACGGTGGTCCCCTCTCCTACGGTTCGCTCAACGGGCGGGTTGAACGCTTCATCCAGTCTTGGGAGGTCTTCAGGCACAGTCTGTACATCGATGGAAGCGGGGGTGCTGGATGCACCGAAGAAGGGTGCATCGCTTCCGTCTTGACCACCGTGGTGAATTGCACCGTGAAGAGCATAGGTGCCCACCGATGGCGCACGGAGGGTCCAGGTCACGGTGTGCTTGCTTTGGCCAGGATTGACGGTGACTTCGACATAATTCTCACTCCCTCCTCCGCTGTTGGATACGATGGACCAACCTTGGTCGGAAGGCGTGTCACCAGCGCCGTTCATCGAGGAGAGCAGGAAGATGCCGAGGAGACCGGTTTGTGTGGTTTCGATCTGTTCCACGGTGATCGATACACTGGTCAACAACCCTTCGTATACGGTGTCGGGTGCTTCAACGGTAACGATGGACGAGGAACTTTTGTTCATGTCGGCGTCTCCGTGGCACGCACCGCCGCATTGTGCGTCAAAGGTACCTTCACCAACCCCGTTGGGGTTCGCCGAACCAAGCGTGGGTGCAAACAGCAACAAGAAGACGATGGATAAGGTGGTCAAGCGGTTCATGAACGGCCACCTCCCCGATAAACTCGCCACTGTAAGAAGGCCAATGCCAGCAACAACACGCCTCCTAAACCGAATCCGAGAGCGTCCGATGGCGCAGGTGCCTTTACTTCACCAACCGATGTGAGGATGCTTCCAGAATCA
>PBUZ01000016.1 GCA_002728035.1 Methanobacteriota archaeon | reverse complement strand
GTCCGTACCGGTTGTTTTGCGAGCGATGCTCATGAAATGCTCCTTCAAACGCAGGTTGTTTTTCTGATTGCGCAATCCAAAGTCCGCCACAGCGGCTTTGACAGCCGCACCCAACCGCTGGAGGGCGTCAAAATGCGTTGCGCCTTGGCCTTGACGGGTGTCAATCACATCGATATTCAAGAAATCAAGATTCATGTTGGTGTGGTTGACGATGCGTTTGTAGCCAAATCGTTCCACAAGTGAAGTGAGCATTCGTCGTACACGGGCGAGTTCGTCGGAAGACCAGTCTCCAGTGACAGGTACATCATAATTCGCTGCGGGCCAAACATCCTCCAAATCTCGGGGCACGAGGCCGAGTGGGGAGGTCATCATGACCTCATGACATCCGGTTGAGGCGATGGCACGAAAGAACTGACCGTGAGATTTCGAGAGACGATAGGGTTTCCGAGCAGAGCAAGGCAGGAAAATCATGACATCTCGCACTTTTTCTGGCGCCTGATAGTCGTGGGTCATGAAGCGCTCCCAATCTTCAACCAACGGGTCGACAAGAGCGCTCGATGAATAGCATGGAAATTCGGTCGTTGCCGGTTGGTGCGAGGCAAGGTTACCTTCTCGCTCACACATCAACGCCTGATGCCGACGAAGATGTTCGACCAGTCGAGGGCTCGACAAACTTTGCTTCTCAGCCAGCCCACGAAGGGTTCCGTGCTCCACAGACGAACGCACTTCATCCAAGGCTTTCATGAAATGATAGGCTTGGGCCTCCAACGTGGTCTCTTCGTGCTGCAGTGGCAGACGTGGGCCCATGGCCGTCAAGAGCACGCCATTGGCCTCGGCTTCACGGCAACGCGCCAAGTCAAACACATCCACGCCCATGGAGGCGAGGACCCCCACATTGTCAGGGCCACCAAGTCCAGGCGTCCACAAGAGCGCACCGGGAAATCGGTGCTTCAAGGTCAACAAGGCAAGGGGAAGTTTTCCGGGTTGACTCGCAAGTTGAAGTGCGTCGGTGAGGACAACAATTTCCGGAGCGAGGGAAGCGTCGGTCAAACCTTCGTCGTGGTTCATCCGCTGCCAAGAAACGGGCAAGAGAGACGATGTCCCTTGCTCTTCACCAGCGTTCGCATCCTCGAGAGAGGGAGGAAGAACATGACCGAGATTGACCGAATAGTGAGGGCCGTTTTCTTGAAATTCTGGAGGCGAAAAAGCAGCGCGGGAGGCCACACTGAGCGTAGAGGGAAGCGAGGATGTACTCGAGGTGGTGAATGCTGCATAGGTGAGGGGCAGGGATGGATCATCCTCCATCAACACAAGTGTTGGCGTCATGGTGGCCGCAGCTTTTCGGTCTCCCAGTCCCCAAACACGGGCATAACGGTCCCGATGCAAGACAGNACGCCCCAGCACATCGGCCATGAGCAGGGCTAACGCCTTNGCTTCTTGAAGGGTTTGAACATCAAACGGGGGTGGATTTGAAAGACCCCGCCCCTACCCAACACCATGGGTTGGTCGTCTCGCAGAGCACGTGCCGTGTTGCTGACCACCCTCTTGACGCTGGTTTTGGTACCGGCCACCGGTGCACAGACCGATACACCTGCTGTGCTTGACCAGGCCATGAACAGCATTGACCTCTTGCCAGAAGAGAGCGTGTTGGTGAACATCCAAGTTGCATCGAATTCGTCCGCTCTGCTCTCGTGGTCCTGCTCATCCTGCACCGTTGATGTTGACGACACCCCCAGTGGCATCACCACAACCGCTCACGGCGCATCCATGGTCAGCGTTGAGGTGGAAGAAACGACCACACTGGAGGTCACTTTGTCTTCAACCGCCACCGAATCCGTGTCGCTCATGGTGTTCAAGGACTTTGACGATGAGCACCATCACGCTGTTCGTCCTTCGCCGGGAACGGACGCTTCAACTGCTCATCTCGGTGTGTGCGCGGAAGCCGCCGATTGTGTTGATGTGTCAACTGGTTCCCTGTCTTCTCAACTCAACCTCGCAAGCGAGGCGATGTTCTTGCACGTGGGTGATGTCCAGGCATCAGAGGCCGAACACCTTGTGTTCAACGCCTCAGAAGGCGATACGTTGGAGTGGCAATGGCTCGCCACAACCCATGCCCTCANCCTGCAAATGTACCACCAAACCGACGANGAGGAACACNTGNTTGCAGGGANTTNTTCGTCCACAGNNTCCTCTNCTCAAAGCGGTCAACAGCCTGTCGCAGCAGCCTACTGGACTGCCCCGGATGACGGTCGGTTCGTGGCTCGACTCTCCACAGACGACGCTCACGCGCTGTGGGGGGCGCAGGTGCTCCTTCACCCCCACCGCTCCGTTGAAACATTGGTCGGGCTGAACTTGACAAAAGGCGTCAACATCGTCGGCCACGCCAACACGACCTCGCCCTTCGACTGGTCCGAGGTGGAAGCGCTCCACCTCCAAGCACGTGCCGGTGCGGTTGAGGTCAGTGTTGACCAGTTGCTCAACGGCGCTTGGGTGAAAGGGGCAAGTCATGTCCTCCAAGCCGGTGAAACAATCGCAGTCTATCCTTACCCAGATGTGGAGGTCGGCCGAATCAACATCGTCAACACCCCCGTGTTTTCTTTGGATGTTCAGCTTGTGAGCTTCGCTGACCACAACCACGTTGACGCACCATCCTACCTTCCCGAAAACCTTGATGTCGACAACACCTCATGGCCCGTTCTCAATTTGACGGAAACCACGAGCGGGCAACTTACGCTCGCCGTTCACGACACAACCGACACCTATCGACTTGTGGTGGATGGATGGGAAGACTCCATTCATTTCGTCCAGTTTGTGGTGGATGGTCCTATTGAAGGCCTTGAATTGCAACTCTGGGACATGGACCAAGCAACCTCTGAGACCCTCGCCACTGACATCACGCAACCGGTTGGCGACCAACTCAAGATTGGCCTTCAGGTTGGCCGAGGCACACATTTCCTCCAGATTCGATTCCAAAATGCTTCAGAGGCCACACCTCATTTGTGGGGTGAAGACGTTGAACCACGGACGTATGTTCTCCAAGCATCGTATTCCCTCATCGATGAAGGTGAAGAACCGTGGTTCCCTCCAAGCGACGATGCAGTCTATTGGGGCAACATCGCACGGTGGTTCATGGGCATCCTGTTTCTTCTACCCGTTGTGTACCTCGTCGTCCATGTTCAACGGTCAAAATCCTACGCTGCCTCCTTTGCTGAAAAGAAACAGCGACTCGCATGGTACACCTCCCGCTTGGACAGCGGACAGAGCAACGTCAAGCAAGCCAGAACCGACATGGCCAAAGCGCTCCACGCCGTTGCTCAACTTGAGTGGCAAGACGGTCTTGAGGCGTGGGGTCCGCAGCGATTGGAACACCGAACAGAAGATGTGGCCCTCGCCGTCTGGCGTGTTGACGAACGACTTGCGACCACGGAAGGCGCTTGGCCTGTCGTGGTTGGCGTCCACGTCATCAACGGCACTTGGGACTTGGCTGCACTTCGCTTTGACGCCCCAGAGGGGGAGGCCTACGAAGTCGTCCATGTTGAACCTCGTTTCTTATTCCAAGGAGAGGAGGTGTTCCTTGACACCATGGGCCCCGGCCATCGAACCTACCTGGTGGTTGAATTAGACGGGACCGCCGCCCAAGTCGACCTTGAACTCAACGGTCGTATGGACGGCGAGCCTTTTGCGGCCCGAATTCCAGAATCGTTGGTACGAAACGACACATCCTCATGAGCGCCTTCGCTCGTTCGTGTCATCCAGAATGCTTTGCTCGGTGTCCTTTGGTGCGAGGTCCCCTCGAAGTCCTTCCAGGCTTTTCTTGACCGCCTTTGGGACCTTCTTTGGCATGTGCAACTTGAGCAAGACGACAACATCCCCACGGCCCCCTCCTCGTTGTCGTGGTAAACCTCGCTTTCGAATTTCAACGGTCTCACCGGAATTCGAGTGGGCTGGCACCTTGATGACGAGCGGTTTTCCATCAAGATGCTCAAGCTCAACCGTGGTGCCCAACAGAAGGTCGGCATAACCCAATGGCAGGGACATGATGAGGTCGGAGCCGGACCGCTCAAACCAACGGTGCGGTTCAATTTCAAGTTCAATGAAGAGATCACCCGCTTCCCCAACACCGCGTGGTGCAGGCTCACCCTTTCCTCGCATTCGTAGCCGAGTTCCTCCCTCTGCCCCTTCTGGGACGTTGAAGCGCAAGGTGTTGGATTTCATCTCCTGCCCTCGGCCATCACAGGCACTGCATGGGTGCTCGGCCACCTTGCCACGACCAGCGCAGTCCTGACAGGCTTGAACTGATTCTTGGATGAAGGGGCCCACTTGCTGGCGGATACGAACTTGACCTTGACCAGAACAGGAGGTGCAGGTCTTGAGTTCTCCACCCTTAGCACCTGTGCCCTCGCACGTTGAACACGGTTCGGGCAAATCAAGCACGACTTCTTGTTCGCTGCCCAAGTAAACATCTTCGAGGTCAACCGAATGACGAAGGAGGATATCGTTGCCTCGTCGTTGTTGTCTTCGCCGGGAACCTCCACCGAAGAAGGATGAGAAAAAGTCACCACCGAGGATGTCCTCGAGATTGATGTTGATACCCCCTCCAAAACCTCCGAAGGGAGAACCTTGTGGACCGTCATGGCCAAATCGGTCGTAATGTGCACGTTTTTGATCGTCGGATAGGACGGCGTAGGCCTCTTGAATTTCTTTGAAACGGTCCTCAGCATCCTCCTCCGTGCTTCGGTCAGGATGGTATTTTCTAGCCAATCGTCGAAAGGCGTTCTTCAAATCCCCGGCCGTGGCTGATTTTTCAACACCCAAGACCTCGTAGTAGTCTCGTTTGTCGGTCATGGGCCCGTCCTCGCTCAACACGATGAGGGACCTGCTTTGAACCTCACGCCTCGTTCTCAAAGGTCAAGACCACAATGCGGGCAAAAGCGTTCACTTGGGCTAACGGGGGCAGAACAGCCTCGACATCGTGGCCCGGTTGTTGCAATTTGCGTGGTGGCGGACGGTGCTTGTCCCATCATGGCCATGCTCTCCAGTGATTCTGAAACCGCAGGAACCTGTTTGATTGAAGAGGGAATTTCAACATCGCTTTTGACCTGTCCCGAGGTGGTCATGACCGTTTCAATCCCACCAGAATCGCTCATTGACGTCATGTTGACTTCGGAATCGTCGTTGGATTTGTTCAAGCGAAGAGGTGCAACAGGACGTTGAGCGGTGACAGGGGCTGATGTGGCCGCTTGGCGCAACCTCGCCTGACGCTCGGCTTCACGGTCGGCACGGCTATCAAAGCCAAAGAGACCGAACAGGCCGTCCAGAAATCGGTCCATTGGTCCCGCCTTTCGCTGGGCACCGATGGTACCGGTGATGACTTCATCGTCCAGACTTGCGCTTCCGGAAACACGAGCATTGGCTTTGACAATGTGGTCTGCCTCATTGAGCATGCGAACCTCGACTTTGTCCTCATCGTCCAATTCCATTTCAGGCGCCTCACCAGAAATTTCTGAAATTGAGCGAGACAAACCCATCTGCGTTTGTTGGTCCATCGTTCCGTCAAGCGCAACATCTCTTGACCAAACACCAGCTTCTTCAGCCTCGTAGACATGCTTGATTTTCCTCATGGCTTTTGCAC
>PBUZ01000015.1 GCA_002728035.1 Methanobacteriota archaeon | reverse complement strand
AAGACCGCCATCCTCAATCTGCGCCCACCAACACTTGATGGCATGGTCGACCAAGGAGACATCAATTACATTTCAGATGAATTGGATTTCGCCCTCGGCCTCGCTCCAAAAGGCGTCCTCGAACCGCACGATGGTCGCTTGGACATCATCTTGGACGAAGGTGCGTTTGGATGGGAGCCATCGCTGTACATCCTCGGCCCGAACCCGATGGATTTGATCGACAGAACACATGCCATCATTGATGCCATGAACACGGAGTGATATCATGCGTGCTGTTTTTTTCCTCGTCAGCGTTCTCGTCTTGTCACCGCTCACCGGGTGCATGCAAGACATGATAGTCGACGTCACCGATGATGGTTGTGAACCGGTGGATGCTGGTCGTGAATCGGACGGCGTCTTGCGTATCCTCACCTACGACATCGTTGCCTTTTCAGAAGAAATGCTTGAAGAATTCACCAACCAATCCGGCTACGATATTGAGATGATTCGTACCGATGATGCAGGAGGAATCCTCGAACAAATGCTGCAAACTCAACAAGCACCACAAGCCGATATAGCGGTTGGTTTGGACAACACCTACCTAGCTACAGCCCTTGACCGATGCGTGCTCCAGAGTCACAACGTGTCCCGTAGTGGACTCAGCGACGCAGCCCTCGAGCCTTACCAAGGAATACGCGCGGTTCCGTTCGACCAAGCCGATGTGTGTTTGAATTACGACGAAACGAAGGTGGATGGTGAAACCCTCACGGTGCCAACCTCGCTTTGGGACCTCACCGAGGAGGCTTGGAAAGGAAAGATCGCCTTCCCTTCACCGCTCACCTCCTCCCCGGGACGTTCGTTCATGGTCGCCACCGTTGATTATTTTGAAAACGATGAGGACAACACGACCGATGCGTTCGACTGGTGGGGGGCAATGGCCGACAACGACGCCATCTTTACCTCAGGGTGGACCGAAGCCTACGAGCGTCATTACAGCGGCGGCTACGGCGAACGTTGGGTGGAAGGCCATCTTGGTGACGCGGCCATGACCGTCTCTTACTGTCATTCCCCGGGCGTGGAGGCCTTCTACAGCGACAACTGGACCAAATCGACCTCACTCACGTTGCCCCGCTCGACNTTCCACCAAGTGGAGTATGCCGCCGTGATCAACGGTGCTGTAGAAGTTGAGGCTGCAAACGCGTTCATCGAATATCTGCTGAGCGAGGAGGTGAACCAAAACATGCCGGAGAACAACCTGATGCTTTCGGTGTTAACCAACGCCTCCTTACCAGAAACCAACGGCTACCGTTACCACACAGACACACCAACCCTAAACGCTGAAATCTCCATGTCACGAATCGGTGTGGAAATGGATGCCTGGCTGCTCGCATGGTCAGAGGCAACGGCCTGACGAAGGAGTGTTTTTGATGAACTGGAAGACGCGCTTTGCAGGCGTCTCCGTCGTTCAATGGATGGCAATCATGCTTGTCATCGCCTTGGGTTTGGTCCCACTCACTTTGGCCCTTCTNCGTTTGTGGGCGGTGACCGGCATCACGCCACTCGAAGCCGTGCTGCGCATTCATGAACAACCAAGTGCAATGGAGGCGTTCCGTTTCTCATTGCTTGAGGCCGCTGCCTCATCTGCCTTGACNGTCATCGTTGGGCTACCGTTGGCATGGGCGTTCGGACGATANGAGTGGAAGCACCTTCGCCTCAAGCGGGCGCTCCTTTTCCTTCCTTTTGTCACACCGCCCATCGTTGCTGCTGTCGGGTTCATGGCGTTCTATTCACCAGAGGGTTTGGTGTTCCGCCTCGGGATCGACCTGCAGGGTGAAACCGGATTCATCGGTTGGTTAGCCAAGACNACGGGTTGGCCAAATCCGGGCCATTTCATCGCCNTGGTGCTGGCTCACGTCTGGTTCAACCTCTCGCTCATGGTGCGTTTTGTCGAGCCCGTGGTTGCGCAATTGGACCCCGCATGGGAAGAACAACTCGCCCTGCTTCCGGCTGGGCAAACCCGTCGAGGGCGGCTTCAACACCTATGGTTACCGATCCTTGGCCCTGCCACCTTGGTTGCTGCCACCTACACGTTTTTCTTCAGTTTCACCTCCTTTGCGATGGTGAAATGGCTCGCCCCATCTTCCAACACCATGGAATCGTTGTTGGGCGAAATGGGAGGGACGGCTGGTATCGCAGGTTACCGCGTTGAGACCAGCCTTGCCGTGTTGGGAATCGCCACCTTCCAAATGCTGGTGATGCTGGTGATGTTGGCTATGGCCGGTCGTTTTGAACGACGACATAGTCAAGTGTTGTCCCTTCACCATGAAACCATGAACAGGGAGCGCCATGGCGCCCCTCCGAAAGCGTGGAAGTGGTTCGTGAACGGCACCATTGTGTTGCTCCTCACGCCGCTNCTCTCGGTGGTGCTCGCATCGTTTCGTGTCCGAACCATCTCGGCCTCTGGTGGGTCAAGCAAGTGGACTTTGGAAGGTTGGCGACGTGCTTGGAGCGGTGATTTCTCAACCGTCCCCTTGATGGAGGCNCTTACCAATTCACTGAGCTATGCATTCCTNGCGGTGATCATCGCACTCCCGTTGGGCTATGCGGTGGCTTCGAGTTTGGTGACGTTACGAAATCGGGGTCATCGGCGAGCAGCAGGTCTGCTGGATTCGCTGTGCATGCTCCCGCTGTCCATGTCTGCCGTCATGGTTGGTCTGGGCATGGTGGCGGGAATCTTGCGCTGGTTCCCTCAGATGTTCACTTTCCCGTACCTACCCGTCATCCCCCACATCATGCTGGTGCTACCCTTCGTCATCCGCTTGATGATTCCAGCCATCGAACGAATTGAACCGATGTACGCCGAACAAGCCGCGCTCCTTCCGATGGGGGCGCTGGCGCATTGGTGGCATTCACGTGGTGCGTTCTTGGTGGTGCCTGCCACGATGGCGGCATCGCTTTGNCTCGCCTTCTCAATGGGAGAATTTGGAGCCACCTTCCTCGTCGTNAGGGTGGGCTCATGGGACTCGCTGTCCATTCTCGTCGACCAAGTTGCTTCAAGACCAAAGTTCGACCCCTACGTATTTCCAACGGCGATGGCCTTAGCGACCATCCTGATGCTGGTCACGTTGCTCATTCTTTCAATCAATGAACGAGCACGNGCATGGAGGTCAAAGCATGATGTTTGAATTTGAAGATGGAGCCGTACGTCTAGGCAACTGGACGGTTTTTGAACACTTGAATCTCAATGTGGAAAGGGGTGAAATCGTGTCCATTCTCGGTCCGAGTGGTTGTGGGAAAACGACCTTGTTGCGTGCGTGTTGTGGCCTTGAGCGGTTGCAGAGCGGTGAGCGACGTCTTGACGGTGTTCCTCTCGAAAACCAAACCATCATTCCTGAAATCACCATGCTCTTTCAGCAACCCGTGTTGTACCCGCACCTCAACGTCTCGCAAAACATCGCGTTGGGCGCTGCCAAGGGCATCGGTAAATCAGAACTCAACCAACGCATCAGCAACGTGCTGGGGGCTGTAGGGATGCCGAATTTTGAACGGCGCGGTACGGCAGGACTGTCGGGAGGTGAAGCGCAACGCGTGGCGTTTGCACGGGCACTGATGCAAGAACCGAGCATCATCCTGCTGGATGAGCCGTTTGCCTCCGTCGATGTCAAGCGACGTCTTGCTTTGGCAACCATGACCCGTGCCCACCTCAAGGAACGAGCGATCACAGCCCTCCATGTCACGCACGATCTTGAAGAGGCCAAGGTTCTCTCCGACCGCATCATTCATTGGAAGGACCTTTGCCTCCACCAGCAAGAAGGCGGCGGCGATGACGAGGAATGACTGGCCGTTACTGGATCGCTGGATTCCTGGCCGAGACGAATGGAGTCGCTCAAAATACGCTGGTTTCTTGCTTTCAGTGTTCATGGTTCTCGGTGCATTGCCCTATGTGCTCACCAATCGAATTGCGGCCTGGCGAGGCATAACCGTGGTTGAAATCTCGTTTCAAATCGATTGGGACCTTCCCTATCTTCCGTTGTTTGTTTTGCCATACTATTCGTTTTACCTCTACTTTCCAATCGTGGCTTGGATTGCCGCTCATGAATCGGTTCGGAAGCAAGGATTGTTGTTCTTCCAACGCATGTTGGCACTGACCTGGTTTTGTTGCATCATGTTCCTGCTCTTCCCTTCAGAAATTCGCCTTCGTTCACAAGCGGTTGGGGCAGAGGGGGTTCTTGGCGTCCTCATGGACGAACTGCACCAAGCAGATGCGCCCTACAATTCATGGCCTTCAATTCACGTGCTACAGGCTTTGTTGGTGGTCTTGTTCCTACGCTATGCGTTGATAAAACGAGGGTTGTGGTCAACAATGCTCGCTGTGTTCTCGTGGCTTGCATGTGGACTTCTGGTCGTCTCAACCGTGCTCATCAAGCAGCACTATGTCTTTGACATGCTCTCCAGCATGGCGATCGTTGCAGTCGCATGGCGCTGGTGGATTCGTCCTGCCTTCAACTGAAGAAAGCGCTGACGGCCTCAGCATTGGTCAGGTAAATCGTCAACCCAACACCGGCCATGATCATCATCCACGAACCGACCATCTTGATGTGACCGGTGGCTCGGCGCAGGAAGTTGATCATCACTTGGCGTCCCATGCCCACCAGCATGGTGACGGCGATCATCAGAATGAGCAAACCGACCATGAGACCGGCAATACCGAAGCCGATGGCGCTCGTTCCGAGGGTGCTGAGGAAGATAACGAAGGGCAACACGGCAGCGGCGGTACAGTCAATGGAAGCCGCAGCATAGCCAATTCCGTAGAGGTACATGTTGCGGCGAGGCGTGAAGGTCTCGTCGGCCTCGGTCGTGCTGTATTTATCGACCAGATTTTGGACAAAGCCCATCACGTGCGAGGTGATGCCGAGCAGCATCATGGAACCGAGCACAATCAGCAAGAGTGCAATGAAGATGGCGATGTAGTGGATGATGCCTGATTTTGCAAAGGCTTCTCCCATGACCAAAGCGACGATACCGATGATGCCAAAGAAGGTCCACATGCCAAGACCGGAGAGGACACCGATGTTGAACGAACTCGGCATGCCGGTCTTGAGTTTCCCTTGCTCAATCAACTCGTCCTCACGAGCGCCAAGGGAGAGGTAGTAGGAGATGAATCCGGGAAGTACGGGGAAAGCGCACGGTGAGAAGTAAACGAGGATGGAGAGGACAAGTCCCAGTGCGAACACCGCAGTGTAGGAGGTCTCAGGCTCTTCCCATCCAATTCTCGAGTCAAAGGTCTCCGAGATATCTTCGGTCAACGCTGTTTCAAGGATACCGTCAAATTTTGCCCACCCGTCAATGGGGGTGCCGGTGGCTTGTTGCGCGATGATGTAGCCCTCTTCGTCGATGATGAGGACAACGGGAATCTGCCCCGTGCCTCCCGTGGTGAACAATCGAACGGGGTCAGCGGTGGAGCCGTT
>PBUZ01000014.1 GCA_002728035.1 Methanobacteriota archaeon | reverse complement strand
GGGTGCTGGCGCTCCACTTTGCATACGCTGGATGTAACCGATCATGTGATTGAGTGTTGGATAATCGGCAAGAACGAAGTCCTCGTCAACGGGCAAGCCAAATCGGTCACGGATGTCGGCCATGATTTCAGCCTGCTTCACCGTATCAATCCCGAGTTCGCCCTCCAAATCCTGGTCCAATTCAATGAAATCGGCGGGGTAACCGGTGTGTTGAACGACGACTGCGACCACCGTTTCGGTCATGGCCGCATCGTCGACCACTGGGGCGTGAGGAGCTGCGGGTGTGGCCACAGGAGCGACCTCGTTCGCAGCCGTCTCCAGGGGAGCGGTCGCAGGCTGAGGGGAATCTGCGGAAGAAGGTTGAGCGGAAGCTGGCGGCGCAGCCGTTCCTCCCGTCATGTGTTGGATGTAACCGATCATGTGATTGAGGGTTGGATAGTCTGCAAGAACGAAGTCTTCGTCAACAGGGAGATTGAATCGGTCTCGAATGTCCGCCATGATTTCGGCCTGCTTCACCGTGTCAATACCCAATTCACCCTCAAGGTCTTGGTCCAATTCAACGAAATCAGCAGGATAGCCCGTGTGGTTCACCACGACNTCGATCACCGTCGTNACCATGTCNCCATCATGGACNGCAGCAGGTGCAACGCTGGGNGCTGGNGAGGTNGGAGGGGGNGCCACGGGTGTTGGCTCAGGTGCAGGTTCNGGGGNTGGTTCAGCAACAANCGCTTGGACGGAGGGTTTNCCNTCCCACGGANCGGTTGGNNCCCACGGNTCACCCTGAACACCGCCNTGGAGGTTGTCATCGCCGTTGACATANGCAACCAATTTGTTCTGTAGCACCCGCATGACGACGTCGTCGGTTCCGGCGAGTCCCCGTGCCCAAGCGAGGAGTTTTGCACCATCGATTCGCTCACCCTCAATGGGCCAGCGACGCATGAGCGAGAGGGCGATTTGCGAACCGAAGCCCGCTGCAAATCGCAGGCCGTACTGCAATTGAGGGTAATCGCCTCCGGTTGACAAATTGAGGTCGCCGAGTTCGGGGTCCTTCTCCTTGTGGTTGGCAATGGGAGGAATGCGTCCCGTCAACAACCCGTAAAACATGCTTGCATCTTCGATTCCAACCGCCATTGGATGGCCGGTGAAGCCCTTGGTGTTGGCAATGACCAGTTTATTGGTTGATTCGCCAAAGGTGTCGCGTAGGGCCTTGACCTCGGATTGTGCTGAACCACCGCGAGCGGGCGTGTAGGTTTCGTGGGAGAAAAAGACGGTGTTCGGAGCCATCTCGTGGCGGTCAAGCCCCCAGCGTCGCTCCATGTCGGTCACGAAGTTGTTCACCACGCCACCGACATGCTCGACATCGAGGCGAGTCCCGTGATAGGCTGAGTTCGCCGTGGTGGACCCAAGGAATTCTGCAATTGGTTGAACGCCACGTTGTTCTGCTTCCGAGTGACGCTCCACGACAAAGGCAGCAGCACCCATACCGAGGATGAGGCCGTTTCGACGTCGGTCAAAGGGCAACGCCGTTTCTTCCACAACNTTGTGCGTGGCAGCGGCACCAGAGGCTGCAAATCCGCCGGCAATCCACTCCCAGAGGTCGTCACCGGTCACATCGTCGCCGCTGATGATGACAACCCGGTCAACGCGGCCTGCATCGAGCCAATCCTCGGCGACCCCAAAGGCGGCCGTGGCTGAGGCACAAGCGAGGTTGATCGTGGTGTTTGGACCGCGAATACCCGTGTATTGAGCGAACTGGGAATGACCCATGTTCAGCGTTTGGAACAGATAGCGACGGTCAAACCGTCCCTCGCCATCGTCACCATCGCCCTTGGCGTGTTTCTTGGCCATTTGCAAGCCAGGGAAGCAAGAAGAGAAGACGATGCCCGTGCGTTCCCGCTGGATTTGGGGCACCTGCCAGTTTCGAATCAAACGCAGACCGCCCTTTCCGACCTGCTCAACCGGTGTCAACGGAATACCAGCATCTCGCAAGGCCAACAATCCTGCTGCTACCGAGAGTTGGGTGCTGATGTCCCATGCAACGATGGCCTTGGGGTCAATGCCGAATTCTTCTGCGAGGTCAAAGGCGCCCTTGAGGCCAGCAAGTTGTGGAATGTCGCCAAACACCGTGGCCTGGTCCATGTTGACCGAACCGTCTCTGCCTTTGATGAGGCGGACGATGTTCTTGTCAAGCAAGCGTTGCTTGTATTCATCCGAAACTTCACTGATGCAGGTTTCCCCGCGAACGAGTTTCTCAAAGGTGTCCTCGGAGAAGACCTTGTCCATTCCCGGCAATCCCAATGAGACTCCTGTGACGACATAGGGGTCCACGTCCCTGNGGGATGCAGGCTGCAAGGCGGCCACGGTCTTGACAGGGGTTGCCTTGAGCGAGGACGGAACGGAAACACGTGTCATCGGCGTCCACGAAGCGGGGGGTACGCGAACCCAACGAACCAATTCACCCGCAGAAGTTGCGGATGCCGCATCAAACTCGGGGTCCGTTTGGGCTTCCGAGGCGATGGTTGCAACGACGCGCTGGACATCGCTTGGTGAAAGACCCAAGCCGTCGACCAAGGAAACTTGACCGTGACAAAACGAAGCGGGGTAACCACTGAATTTCGCAATGCGATCGCCCACGTATGCCTGAATCGCGCGTTGACGAACATAATCATCATCCATGTCACCTGCCTGCACGGCAATGGGTGCGACTTGAGGTGCTGCCCCTCCAACGCCGGGAAGCGGTCGTGCCCGTGTTCGAAGCGATTCCAATGCCTCGCTTGTGGTGGACGCTGTCAAAGCCTGACCCGTCCTCGCTTCAATCGGGCCGGCTTTGAAGCCGTCTTGGAGAGCGTCGGAATCGAGTTCTGGCCACGAAGGTGGGCGGCCTGCAAGCGCCAAGGCACCGATGGCGGTGAGCAGACTCGCAATGCCACCTTGTTTGGGATGATTGGTCATTACGGGTACATGGGGCCGTCCTTCGAGGATTTGCATGGCGAACATCGTCAAGGCACGTTTTGGACCAACCTCGACAAACACACGGCCACCAGCCGCATACATCGTCTCGATTTGTTTGGTCCATTCAACGGACGAGGCCATTTGTGGAGCGAGTTGGGCGAGGATGGATGCCTTCGAATCTTCCCCTTCCTGAGGATAGAACATACCGTCCACGTTGGCGGTGATGGGAATGGACGGCCAGCGGATTTCAAGGCCTTCCAAAAAGCGGCGTAGTGGCNCGTTGGCCGGTGCAANGATGCGGGAATGGAAGGCATGCGAAGTCGCCAATTCNACNGAGTTGAACCCTTGTTCCTCAAACGAGGCCATGGCNGCACGCACGGGAGCCGTTTCGCCAGCGATCACGGTCATTTTTGGTGANTTTTTGTTGGCTGCAATCACGTAGCCATCGGTGGATGCCAGCACAGCCTCCACCACCTCATAGGGCGCCGTCACACTGGCCATGAGTCCTTTGTCGTCNATTTCAACCGAACCCATTTCCGTNCCACGAGCCGCTGCTGCCCTCAATGCACCGTCCATATCGAGGATGCCAGAGGACATCAGCGCAGCATATTCTCCAAGTGAATGTCCAGCGACCATGTCGGGGTGATGGCCGAAGGATTGGAGGGTTCGTTCAATGGCCAAATCGGCCGTCAGCATCGCCGGCTGGGTGTATTCAGTTTGCTTGAGTTTGTGCTCGGCTTCTACGAGTTCTTCCTTTGAGAGGGATGAACGAAGAACGAAACTGGAGAGTGTCTCCCCATCCAACACCTCGACCATCGTTTCATCGGCTTGGTCCCAGACCTCTTGCGGTGCTGTGAACCCCTTGACCAAGTCGGCGGTCATGCCCACATACTGGCTACCTTGTCCGGGATACATGTGAACCGCCTTCGCCTCTGCAGGAAGTGCAGGGTCGTCGGTGAGGAGAATGCCTTGTGCCTGAAGGAAACCCCACTTCTCCTTGTCCAACATGGCTTGACCTGCAAGTGTTTGACGCTTGGAAAACTCAGCCCACGAAGTCGCCACGAGGGCCATTCGAACGGTTTGTGCGGTGTCAAAGGCTTGGCTTTCCGTTTGCAAGGCTTCGGACAGACGACGACCTCTTGGGTCATCGTCGAACAAGGGACCATCGAACCTGAGGTCGGCAAGCTTGGTTGCGAGCGCATCCAGCGAAGGAGCCGATAACAGGAGGACGCCGCCTTCCACCGCCTTGAGTTCCTCATGACGCATCGTTGCAGGAAGCGTGCCGTCGAAGATGGAAGCAGCCGATGCATCCGATTGTCCGCTGTAAGCCTGCCAACGAGCATCCCATGAACCGGCCAGTGGTGCGTGGAAGTCCGGCTCGTACCCCTCGAGCGCAATGTGGAAGTTGGTGCCTCCAAATCCGAACGCTGAAACGCCTGCGCGACGGGGATGGCCTTCAGGGCGGGGCCAGTCCAGGGCTTCGGTGGGTACGAAGAAGGGGATGTTGTTCCAATCGACCGTGGGGTTGGGTGTCACGAAGTTGGCGCTTGGTGGAATCGTGCGATGGTGAAGAGCCATCACGGCCTTCATGATCCCTGCAATTCCCGCCGCTGCCTTCAAGTGGCCAATCTGTGATTTGATGGAGCCAACGGCGACCTTTCCTGTACCGTCGACACCGGTCCAAAGGCGTGAGAGCGTGGACAATTCTGTTGCATCGCCCACCTTGGTGGACGTCCCGTGGGCTTCCACCAATTCGACACTGGAGGCGGAGTATCCCGCTTGACTGTAGGCCCGGGCAATGGCTTGGACTTGCCCGCGTTGGCTTGGTGCGGTGATGCCCTTGCCACGGCCATCGGAGGAGCCTCCGATGCCACGAATGACGCTGAAGATCTCGTCATCGTCTCGGATGGCATCGCTCAATCGCTTCAAAACCAGCACGCCAGCGCCTTCGCCCATCACGAATCCGTTGGCTCGAGCATCAAACGGCGAGGAGTGCGTCGGTGAGAGTGCGCCGATGGCGGAGAACTTCGCAAATGTTGCAGGGTCCATCGTCCGGTCAGAAGCACCTGCTAGCATGACGTCCACCTGACGTGTTTGCAACAAACGGCAGGCATCAAGGACGGCTGCCATGGACGAAGCACAAGCAGCATCCATGGCATGGTTTGGCCCCTGCAAGTCGAGGAGGTTCGCCACGCGCCCTGACACCACATTGGCCAGTTCACCGGGCATGGTGTCCTCGTCCACACGGGGCGCTCCTTCCGTCATTGAAGCCGTGAACGCTTCTGCTTGTGCTGGAGAAAGGCCGTGCTTCTGAGCAAGTTCCGCCGTGTGGTTTGCCCAAACACGCATGTTCGACATATTTCGGTTTTCACCGCCCAATGCATTGGCGAACACGACGCCGGTTCGGGTTCGGTCGATGTCCTTCGTTTCACCATCGTATCCGGCGTATTCAATGGCATCGGCCGAGACGGTGATCGCCCAGAGCTGACACGGGTCGATTTGTGGAAGGGTCCCAGGCGGTTGGCGCCACCGACGCCAATCAAACGCTTCATCGCCAACCAAGGCGCCGATCTTTGCATAGGTGTAGCCTTCCGTATGTTCGCCCGGACCGCCTTCTTTCCAGAAATGGTTGATCGGCCCTGGCCAACGTCCTTCGGGAAGGGGTTTGATGCTCACCTTGGCATCCAGAATGTTCTGCCAGAAATCGTCAATGCTCGTTGCATCCGGCATCAAAGCGCCTAAACCGACAACGGCAATCGGCTCGAAGGGACCCTGGTCAATCCCTTCACAGGGTTTCCCGTCTGCCGTGGTCAATGTCATCAAATCACCTCAATTCATGATGCTCTCGGGGACCATCGTGATGGAGTAGCCAGCATCGACGTACACGCATTGCCCGGTAACTCCCGACGCCAACGGACTGGCCAGCCAGAGCGTTGCTCCGGCCACATCGTCCTGATTGACGTTTCTTCTCAGTGGCGCATTCGCTTCCACATGGTCGAGGATCCTGTCGAACCCTGGAATGCCACTGGCGGCAATGGTTCGGATGGGACCTGATGAGATGGCGTTGATGCGGTGTCCCTCGGGGCCGAGGTGACAGGCCAATTCCCGNGTCCAGCACTCAAGCGCAGCCTTGGCCATGGACATGATGCCATAACTGGGGACGAAGCGTGTCGAGGCAGCGTACGTGAGTGTAACGGTGGAGGAGCCTGGGTTGAGGTAGGGAAGGGCATGCTTGAGGCAGCGCTGAAGGGAATTGGCTGAAATGGTCATCGCAGTGTTGATGTCCTCGTCCTCAACGAAGAGGATCGGTCGGTCAAAACAGGAACGTGGGGCAAAGCCGATGGCATGAATCAGAATATCGGCTTTCTTGCCAGGGTGCTCTGCCTCAAATGCCGTGAAGAATTCCTTGGTGGTTGCGTCCGATGCAACATCAAGCGGATAGAATCCACCGATGGCTGGCAGTTGGTCTTTCAACTGGAACACTCGGCTCATGAATCGCTTCTGGTAACCCAAGTAGAGCGTGACGCCCGCAGCGGCCAATTGTTTACAAATCGCCCAAGCAATCGAGTCTTCGCTGGCCACCCCGAAGACAAAGGCTGTTTTTCCTTCTAATCCGAGCATGAAAAACACTTCCTGGGGAACAGGTGTAGTGCGCTACACCAAGCCTTTGAGTGTTGCTCATGAAATCGTGGTACATCGGCCGAGTTCTCAACCTTCTCTCAAGAGCGGGAACGGGCGTGCTCAGAGGTCTGCGAAGACCGAATCAAAGTCGTCTTCTCCGTCATCGTCATCCTCGCCAAAGAGGTCATCGAGTTCGGAGAGGTCCAAATCATCCTCGTCNTCTTCCTCGTCATCCAATTCAACTGGAGGGACATACATCGGTTGCGCGTTGGCTTTTCGTCGCAGTGCTTTGGCGAGCGCCACCACGAAAATTAAGCCAAACAACACGGCAGCTCCGATGCTTGCGTACATCACCATCGTGTCTTTGTCGACCTCCTCAAGACCGCCCCCGAGTCCACCTGCTGTTTTCGCTGCCTCGAGTTGGATGGAAATGGTGGTCTCACTCACCGGTGCATCCTCATCGTTACCGCTTTGGGCTTGGAAGATGATCTGGTATCGTTCATCAGCGAGCACCTCACTCGGTGCTCGCACGGTCAAGTCACGAACCGTTGAAACGCCGTCCTCACTCACGTCTTCAGCCACAAAGGTCCCACCTGGGAACATGAAGCCGAGCTCTTCCAATTCGACGGCATTGGTGATGCTCACCCGAATTTTGTCTTCGTCGTTGCCGTTGTTTTGGAATTGGAAGGAAATGTTGATTTCTTCACCTTCCTGCATGGTTCGGGTGCTCTTGTCGCTGATCTCAAGGTCGACCATACCGAAGGTTGCGATGTTGAGGTCACCNCTTACAGTGGCGTTGGAAGACAAGCCCTCAGGCCAATCCAACATGCCCACGTTCGTGACGGTGGCGGACAGGGTGAAATCGTAAGACAGTTCAGATGAAAGTCGGGTCTGACCCGTGAACGTGACCGTGAAATCCTCTTCCTCTCCAGGCCCGAGGTCAAAGGTGTCTTCGCCAAGCATCATGTCAACTTCCATGCCGTCCCATTCTTTTTCGACACTGATGGATTCTTGGAAGGATGAAGGGTTCTTCACGGTGCAGGTGATTTCCACCACCGGATCGTTGAGCGGATGCACATCCATTTCCGGCTGCTTGTCCTCGCAATCGATNTCAACACCCGGTGCTGTAGGCGCTTGGGCTGTCGNCTGCATNGCCAATGACGAGAGCATCAACAACGCCAAGAGAAACGACCAACGGCGTGGAGTGGACATGGCGCTCACATGATTGCCTGNAAATCCTCTTTCATCAATGTGATGGGGAATTGAACCGAATTTGCAGGAGAATCTGCATCAATCCAAGGCACCGTAGACGCGAGAAGGAAGGTCGCTGTGTGTGTTCCAAAGCACGTCTTCCTCCATCCCCGCTTCAAGCAGTTGTTTGGTGCGTTTGGGCACCGTTTTCGGCCCGAGAACAGCCCCTGGCCGACGCGGGTCGTCCATGTAATCGGTTTCGAGGAAGAAACCGCGGGTGGCGTCCTTGTGCGTTTCCAACAAACGCTCCAACGCACCTTTGCCACACAACACGCTTGGTGTGAGGCCGTGGGTGTGGGATGCACGCACATCTGGAGGAGAGTAATGCCGCACAAGTTTGTCCAATCCCATACCTTGCTTGAGGGCTCTTGCTGCTAAATCGGGGTAAGTCTCTTCGCTCTCTCCTTCGACATGAAGTTGCAATGGGATACCTTCCTGCGCAGCCAAGTGCATCGTTTCTTCAAGCAATGTGTTGGAGAGGTCCCATATTTCATCCGAAACGGGCCAGTGCGGGCGACCAACCTCTCCAATGGCGTGTGCTTTCCCTTCGTGAACAAAATGGAGCGCTGCATCGATGGAATGACGATAATTTTCCACCGCTCGTTCCTTTCCAGCATCGCCCTCCTCGGCCATCCATCGTTCAAACTGATGGGCAAACGCAGCAGGATGTGGCCCGAGCACGACGCGAACACCGAGACCCACCTCGTTGCGTACGGTGGACGCCATGTCCAATGTATCTGCGTAAGCATCCTTGTGGCCTTCATAAGTTTCGGGCGGGGCTGAAAAATCAGGGCAATGAACCAAAACGATGTCCGTGCCTCCAGCACGCTGGAAATCTTGGGCTGCGCCGAGGAACAACCCACGACGGTTCAGGTGGAAATGGTTGTCCAGCACGGGGCCATCATAGACCATGCTGTTCCCTCAAATACGCTCGACGAAAAAGCCTCGCTCAGCAAACACCGATTTCCAATACACCGCCGCCATAGCGACCATGTTTGGATGGCGTGCATCGGNGACGATGCACTTTCCATTGGGCCAGATTTGAATGGTAAGGGAATGGCGTGTGTCGGTGAGGGTGGTGCAGCCGAGGCGTGTATCCATCGCTGCATTTCCGGATGGAAGGGTGGCGGGAATGGCCTCGATGTTGAGGGCCTGTTCGTATTGGAAAGAGGCGACCACAGGCCCCATTTCAGCGACCAAGCCGCTGTCGTCCATNCCGAGTCGGAGAAGCAATTCCTTTGCAGCAGCACGGGCTGCTTCAACGCGGTGGGTTCCGTGAACAACGATGCGTCCTTGCTCATCGATGACCAAGGTCGCACGAGGACGATCCAAGGCCTTGATGACAACGCCGCTGTTTCGTTGCCCTCCCAACTCGTTAACGACAAGATCGGGGTCGATAGGCGTTGGACACACAAAGCGAACGAGTTGATTTTCAACGCGAACATCGATCATGCCGCCTGACATTTCACTCCTCCTCCGTGTCCACGCTATCGGTCAATGTTGATGAAATCTCCTCAGGCGGTGGACGTTCATGAAGAGCGGCCATCAGGCTGGGNCGNTGCGGCTTGTGAACCACCAANAGCAGGGTTGCATCACCGCCTTCNTGTTCACGCAACGTGGCGAGCGCCCCNCGAATCCTCGCNGCGTAACGCGCATCACGCCGAGCGGTGAGTTCGGGTGTACTCAACCACTCGGAGAGTTCCCACCAAGCCGCAGCAAGCACGCTGGCACTTGAGAAATCAACCGGTTGTCCTTTGGGTGGGGGTTGAGCGTCGAAAAGGTGGCGCTTTGCGCTTTTTTTCCACCGTTTTCCAACCCGGATCATACCCAGNAGTTTACGCCAGTGGGAAACAGCCCTCGCNTCTTGGGTCAAATAGTCGCTCCAATCATCNTCGTCTGCCAGCGGTTCGATGAAGAACACAGGGCGTTGATGGCGTGCTGCATTTCGCTGCAGGCGACGGGGTTCGGGGTCGGGAAAGCGTCCACCTTGTATCTCCTCAAGGGTTGAAATGCCCTCGGCGTACTTGCCGAAGGCACCGCCTGAAAGCAAGGCGTGAGTGAGGTTGACACCCTGCGACTCGGCTTCGTCCTTTTCTTCTTGTTCCCAAAGGTCAACCACATCGGGAGATTCCAACAGTGCAAGACCGTGCCATTCCGTGCGTGGTCGCATGGCGTTGGGGTAAACGACGGTGGGCAGGGTTCCGTGCACCAAAACGCGGCCACCGTCGGGGTCCTGCCAGACCGTGTCGGCCCAGTCGTGCTGGGAAGTCATGGAGGCGCCTCACTGGTTGTTGACCCAGTCCTGAAGGGATTCAACGTTCCATCCTTGGTCAAAGTAACCCTGAATCTCCTCTTGAGTCCATTGNGGGAATTGCTGCATGGCTCGAGCCATTTCNGGGTCNACATTGGCCGGAATCTCGGCAAGCACCTTGTTCTCGACATAACCGTCCTCAAAGTCGTCGTCTTCATACTCGTCCTCAAGCAACGAGACACCACCGCCACGTCGAGCGAGAACCAGCACCAAGGTACCCAAGACACCGATCACAACCACCAACAAGGCCACGATGAGCAAGAACGAGGACGAATCCTCTTCTGCCTGAACCTTCACGTTGAACACTTGGCTCCATTGCTCGCTGGAACCGTCGTAGATGGTGTCGCTGGAACCGTTCAGACTGATGGTGTAGTACATCCCCGTTGTTTGCTCAGCAAACGGTTCGAGGTTCACTTCAATCCAACCGCTGGTTTCAGCGATATCAAGTTCTTCACTGGTGACGGTCGACTCCACCACAGGAATGCCGTCGTTGACCACCGACTTGATGACCAACTCGGCCGTGCCNGCCATCGTTCCGGTGTTCTTGACCTTGATACGGAGTTTCATGCTGTCACCGACACGTGGGTCGTCTTCGAGCAAGACATCTTGAATCTCAAAGGTCGCTTCTTCGTGGATGAAGGTGTATTCCGACTTGTACTGTGCTTGACTGGAGAAAATCGGAAGAACGGAACCGTCCTCTTGGACGCCACCGCCCAAGCGCACGGTTGAACCTGCGGAGTCAACACCCGTCACCCAGAAGATGAGAACGGGCGACTGCGTCTTCGTTTTCTCCTGTTCAGGCTCATACACGCCATCGGTGATGGGCCACAGGTCGAGGCAGGTCGCACTTGCGAGGTAACCGTTGTCAATGGTGCTCAAAGACAACGTTTCAGATGCCGGTTCGCCACCGAAGTACTTCGAATATTCGCCCCATGGGATGTAGCCNATGGTGTCGCTGTAGAACATCCAGTTGACTTGCAGGTCACCGGGGAACAAGGCTTCTTGTTCCTTGATCTGAACCTGAACGTCTACGCAATGGTAGGTAGCCGTGGACANCACGGTGCTGATGATGCGGTCATTGGATGANGCCGGCAAGGCTCCCTTCTCGGCAAGCCACGAGTTGGTCACGACCTCGGGTGGCGTGCGGTCAACCATGAGTTTGAACGATTGGCAACCGTACTTCGGGTTGCCTTGGCAAAGACCCGATGTTGTGTCTTCAGCACCGTCAGGCATCGCATAATCGTCGCATGGGTCTGGTTTTTGTTGATCAACAGGAGGGCACAACCTGAACTCGTATTGGTATTCATTGGTGAACACGGGTGCGGTGAGGTTGATGTCAAACACACCACCGGTGAACGAATGGTAGATCGTTTCGCCGGGTGTTGCAATATAGCCGCGGTCGAAATCCTCTGCCGCATTCAGTCGCTTGATTTCCATCGTCAATTCAACTTCAGGGTTGGTGTAGACGCTGGCACTCATGCCGTCCAAGAAGGCGTACTGGCCGGTGAATCGGACGGTGTCACCCGCAAAGACAAACCCTTTTCGCACGTCTTGCGTGAACGGTTCGCTGAGATCTTCCCACATTGGTGAAACCATCAGGTCGTTGGCTTCATCGGTACGGAAGTCAAGTCGAATCGTGTCGCTGTATCGCCAGAACTGTACGTGACGTTGCTGCGTATCGATCATGGTGTAGAGCGGGTTGTCAAGATCCTGCATTTGCAGTTTGGGTTCGATGTCCTTGTTGCTCAGTCCAGTGATGCCCCAATCAATGCGAATCGGGATGTTGAGGATGAAATCCGACTCAAACGGATCGATGAGCGCCGTGTTGTCCATCGCCAACATGGTCGGCATGACATTTCCGTCGTAGACCACATCGATGTGGGGGCTGCTGGTCCAAGCCGTTTCGTTACGAGGGAAGTAGTAGATCGTCATCTCGTCCGAACTCTCGGCCTTGTCGAGGTTGATTTGGAAGAAATCAACGTCGCGCCAGCCGTTGTCGTCGCTTGCCTCGACGATGAGATGGTACGTGTTGCCTGCGTACATCGTCTTGTTCCATGTTCCGTCGTACTGTGCTTCGTTGGTGTTCAGGAATCGGTTTCCTTTGGAATCCTCAATGAAGAAATTGCGCATGACGGGTGTCTTTGACGACATCGAAACATAGGTGATTTTGTCGTTATCAAAGCCCGGTGCACCACCGTCGATGGCGTTACCGGCCAAGTCATAGCCCTCAATCCACATGGATACTTTGCCTTCTGTTCCTTCGTTCGCAAAGTCGCTGTATTGGCCCGTGTAGTTGGCGGTTGGTGCTTCGCCGTCACCGTTCAAGGTGACCGTGATGTATTCCGAGGCATCGGGTAGGCCGTCTTCGTTGGCGTCATGGGTACGTTCAACCCAAAGATGCAGGTCAAGGGTCGCAGGTGGATTTGGCAAGTCTTGACTTGACATGCGAATCTTCTGAGCCTGTTGTGGAACAACCCAGGTATCGTCGATCAGCGTTCGCCAATTCGAATCCACGTTGGCGTCGGTTCCCGGACTCAACACTTGGAGATCCAGCAAGTTCGGCTCGTAGGTGTCGATGGTGATATCGAACGGGATGGCGCAGGTCTCGTCAGGGTTGTATTGCGATGGTGGGCAAATCAAGTCGCCACCATCGTATCCACGAACTGCAAACCGGTACGTTTCGCTACCAGCAACGTTTCCAAGATCGACGTTCCAATTGAAATCCCCACCGATCACGCCTGAACGGTTAGCGATTTCTTCCCAAGTGATGTTGCCGTCCGAGGCGTTGATGTGCTTCAACTCAAGGGTGAGGAAGTAAGCACTGGGGTCAGGGGCCTCGGTGAGGTTCTCAAGGCGAATTTCACCGATGAGGTTGATGTCTTGACCCGATTCGGCACTGGTAAGCGATTGCGGAACACCGATGCTGTTTTGCAACTCAAAGGAAATGATGCCTGCATCGTTCTCTACAGCGTTACCAACGGATGGGTCGAGCAAGACAGCATCGGGCAAACCGTTGATGCTGTTGGCTGTTGTGAGGCCAGCGTACATGCGAACCGCTTCGGTGTCGTCCCAGGTGGGGTTCACTCGGAAGCGCCAGGTGATCTCCTGGCCGTTGGTGATTGGGCTGGCGGCTGAGGTCGATTCAAGCGTGACGTAATTGTTCTCATCGCTGGCTTCCGAGAAGCCCATGAAATCGGTCCATGCGAGTTTGATGAAGCCGGTGGAGGATTCGAAGGTCAACCATGCCTCGGAAAGCGAGGTACCGGTCGCTGGGTCGACCGTATGGGTCGTGACCACCTCGTAGATCTCACCGTTCGGGTAGAGGCCAACCGGACTCCCCGTCATGGAGATGGTGTTGGCGTACCCCGTGCTGGAACTGACGCTCAAATCACTCAAGGTCACGCCACCGCCCGTGTCGGAGTAAACGGCAACGGGCACGGTTGCGGTTGCACCACCGGTCCACAGCGCAATGCCTTGATTGAGTTCGATGTCCAAGCCGTCTGCCGCGTTCAAGACCGTTGAATAATTGTAAACGATGTCAAGCTCAACAGCGGTCATGCTCGTTCCCGAGGAAGCGTTCGGTGAATCCACCATGAAGCGGAACATGATCCAATACCGTCCGAACTCATCCTCATGCGTACCTGCGACGGAAGGATTGGTCAGCAGCGAGTTCAGGGCACCCTTGAAATCAAACGGTGACTGAAGGACTTCCTGAACGATGTAGGTGCTGTTGGGCATGTCGCCAAGTTCCACGGATTGTGAGCCCGCCATCAACGAAAGGGAGAAGCCCTCGTATGGGTCGGAGTTTGAACGGATGCTCACTTGGTCAAACCCAATATCGGCTGCCGAAACTTCAGCGCCTTCGGGCAACAAGAAGAAACCTCCAGTGGCTTCACCGTTCACATCAAGGGTGAGCGTTGCGCTTTCAGCAGCATAATTGACGCCGTCAACGGTACCGGAAACAAAGGTCGTTTGGCGGCCAAACATATCGAATGCTGGCTCAGTAAAGCCGTAGTCAACGTCACCGTCGTCGGCAACATCGATGCGCATATGACGTGCATGGTGACCAAATTCAAGGTCAAACCAAATTCCTCCAACGTCGCAAGCACCTTGGTAGGAGGTCACGGACGTGAAGCCAAACATGGGCACATCGAGCGATGTTTTCACACCGTCCTGGGCGTTGAAGGCTTGCGAGCCCCCTGTGGGGGTGATCTCGATGGTTGGTGATTCCATACAATCGTCTTGAATCATGGGCGTAATGGAGGTGATGGGGTAACTGAACTTGCTGCGCTCAAGGTTGTTGGTATAGGCGGTTCGCTTCAGGTCCGGGGAGTAGATCATTGGCTCGCCGCCACCCATCGTTTGCCAGACGCCGTTGTCGATGGTCACGGGGCCAAAGGCGGTAAAGTTGAAGCCGGTACCGACTCGAGAACCGATGCTGAACCCGTGGAGCACGGGCGTTGAAAGACGGTCGGGGCCTGAGTCAAAGTTGAATCGGAGGTTCACGGCTCGGTATTTGTCGGCGTCAATGTTCCACAACTCGATGATGTCGCCGCTCAATCCCGTCATGGGTTGCCCGTCTTTGTCGTCGATGAGGTTGTTGTTGGTGTCGAGAACATCAAGCGTAAGGGTGGCTGATTGCGTGGTCTCTGCTTCAAGGGAGAGAATACCGTATCCGTTGGGGTGGTTGGCACCGCCGAGGGAGGAGGGGGTCATGCCTCGAACGGTCATGCTCGCACTCTGTGGGAGAAGATCGCCAAGACGGAAGTTGTCGACGTACCATCCGGACATGTTGTCGTCGAGGTTGACATTCGGGTTGGCGGTGTGGTGGAGCACAAATCGGATTTGCACGTACTCGTCGATGTAGTCGGTGAGGTCGACGGCAACAGTGGTCCATCCCGAAGGGTTTTGAGGCGTTGTCGAAGTACCCGCAAGACCCCAGCCCTCGTTGTTCTGTGCGTCGACATTTTGAAGCCCGCCACAAGCGCTGGAGATTCTGCCATCCCAATTCCAACTTGAGCTGGCTCCCTGCGCAAGGTTGGTGCCCATGCCGAGACCGGTGCTGTTTTGCTGGTCGATGGCGAGGTAGGAGAATCCACTGGTGTCGGGTGGGAAGCCGGGGTTGGGCGAAGAGCGGATTTCCAAATAACCACAATCAGCAAAACGCTTGGAATTTTGCCCCTGACCTGCAATGGTGTCAAAATTGTGCCATGAATCAAAGTACGCCAATTTACTCTTGAGCAGAGGGTCAACGAAGAGTTCGGTGCTCGTCATGGAGAGCGTAAATGCCTGGTAGGTCACGGGCACGTTGCCGTCAGGGTTGTCGTCGGTGTAATTCGTATCGGCGAGGTTGGTACCCCAACATTCGTCTCCAGAGGAACAACCCGCAGGAATATCGGAGGAGGTGAGCGTGCCGTGTTCCCAACCAATGCCGCTGGAGGGCATGTCGCCAGGGTCGGTTGAATCCATGAACCCGCCGGTTGTCCCTTCAAAATCCGTGAGGTACCCTTCGGAGACCAGCGTCACAGGGGTTGCCTCGTTCCCGTCTTCGATCTGGAACAACGAGATGTCCGAAAATTCCGTGAGTTGGTTGTTGTAGGCAGGGTTCCAGACGCGAGGCGTGGTCTCGAGGTCAATGCGGGAATGTGCACCGTGTTCAACCATGTCCGTCGAGACCGTCATGGTCGCCCCCGTCACGGTCTCACCGTCGGGAAGGTCGATGTCGCCATCCACCAAATTTGACATTTCATTGCCGTCTCGAATCTCAATATCCACGCTGCTGTTGCCGTCTGAAAACGTTGTGACGTTGGCTGATGCAAACGGTGCAATCAGCATCAACAACACGAGGAAGAGGGCCTTTGAATTACGGTTGGATTTGTTTGACATGGTGCCACCTGCACCTCGGCGAGGGTTTCTCCCCCTAAAATCTCGTCGCTTACAGGATTCGCACGCTTTTTTCACTCCCCGGCGACGATGATTGAACATGAGTTATGAGGGAGAACCGTTTGGAAGCACCATGGAACCTTACTCCACGGAGCCAGTCACACTGATTGAGGAAGTCTTTCCCCAAGACACCAACGCCTACAACACCCTCTTCGGTGGTCGGCTGCTTTCGTTGATGGACAAGGCGGGAGGTATCGCTTGTGCAAAGTTCGCTCACCGTGAGTTCGTCACCATATCCATCGACACCCTCACCTTCATCGCCCCCGCTCGTCAAGGCGATCTCCTCGAAGTCACCGGGCAGGTGGTCTATACCAGCAGCCACACAGCGTGCACCAAGGTGACGGCGTACACCATGAGCAAGGCAACTTGGGAAAAGAGCATCATCTGCGAGGGGTACTTCTTCTTCGTCGCCATCGATTCCATGATGCGCCCCATTCCTGTCCCGCAGTTCTCACCCTCAACCGACACTGAAAAAGAAGAATGGGAAAAGGCGAAAACGATTCGAGAAAACATGTTGGCACAAAAGGCCAAACGCAATCAATGAACACCCATTGATTCATCAATCAACGGCAGGTGGGCGAGCCATGGTCGTCTTGAACATCGCTGTCATCGCATCCGATGAACTGGCGAAGAGCATCGCCAAAGCCGCGGACCAACGGGACGTTCACACCTACGTGCACAAAGAATCGGGGCCGGAAGGCGCACGAATCTTGTCACTGATTCGACCTGCAAAGTACCCGGAGCGGCTCCCTCCTTTTCTCAATGCGCTGTCAACCTCCCATGCAGGCGTCTTGGAAGTGACCGCCATCGATGCGACCTTGGGAGAAGCCTTGGTCGCTTTTGCCAGCGCAGGTATTCACCATGGCGTGGCCGTTCTGAACCCTGCTGAAGGGGCCTGGATCGATGAAGACCAAGTGAAGATGCTGTTCAAACAAGCCGGCCTTGGTGCTTGGACGTTTGAGAAGAACGACGGCGTTCATCTGCGAGAATGCCTCTATGATCTGATGGACGACATCAATGACACGCTCGTCGCCAATGCCGAAGCACCGCTCGTCCTACCGGTTGACCAACACTTCAATGTCAAGGGCATCGGGTTGGTCGCCATTGGGTACGTTCAGGCAGGCCGAGTGCGAGTTCACGATGAGGTCACCTTGTTGCCAGCAAACGGTGGTGGTAGCGCCAAATCCCTCCAAGTGATGGACGATGATGTAGAAGAAGCAACAGCTGGCGACCGTGTCGGTCTCGCCCTGCGAAACGCCAACGAAGACCACCTGAGCGGGAGCACCATCATCACACATCCTCCTGTCGAGGACAAGCGAGCCAATCTTTCTGAGCCCCTGGCGTTGATTCAACATCAAACTTCACGATTGGCGTTGAACATCTCGCCGTTCCAAAAGCGACAACTGGCCCCGGGTGATGTGATCCATGCCAGCGTCGACCTCCAGTTCGTGGTCGGGAGGATTCAATCGGTTGACGGTTCAAACCTCGAAGTAGAGTGGGACCAACCGCTGTTCATTCGACGCTCAAACCCACCGCCCGTCTTGGTGGCTCAACTGGATTCCAAACCGAGAATCATGGGCTCGGCCAGCGTTGAACTCGTTCGATAGAGAAGGGTGACGGCGTCGCGAACAACGACCTGGATTCCCCCTCAGATTGGGGGAGTTTTGCGGTGGTTTGATAACCTCACACGATTGGAGCCGCGATGGGATGCGCGAGATTGGGCAGGGAACTGTTCCAACCGTTGATTCGGACCACGAGACGTTCGCATCGTTGCGGTTGGCAGAACCATCAGAACGGGTTAACATCACCCTGGATGAGCGCATGCTGTCCATTCAAGGAAAGCGCCATGCGACCATTGAAGTTCGCTTGAGCGCCATCCACACCATGAAACTTCATTCCACCCACCTCGCACCTCCTTGGGTCGTCATCTTGGGCATGACGATGGTTTGGATCGGCTATCGATTGATGATTCCACCGCTCTATCGCCTTGTGTTTATGGGTGGAGGGGCGTTGATGGTGTTGGCGCGATTCTTCACCAACCAACCAACGCTGACCGTTCAAACATCGTCTGGAGACACCCATGTCCTGTATGGAAACGAACGCCGCTTGAATCGGCTGAGTTTCATGTTCCATCAGCTGGCGAACAACAAATCCTTGGCCGAGGTTCGATTGTTGCTTGAAGCCATTGAAAACGAGTCCAGTCGATCGTGGAATCATGAAGAGATTCTTCCTGCCCCCGACCTTCCCGTGGTCGTCCACACACCGCATGCGGTTGACCACTTTCTCACCGCGAGCGGCGTTGACATCGAAGCAGGCGCTCACGATGAAGGCATGACCCCTGAATGGATGCCCACCGAAGAGCCTGAGCCCGCGCCTCCCTCCCAATTCACGGCGTTCATCCCCGCCTATGTGAGCAACCAAACGACTTCTGCGGCTCAACAATACCCTGCAGACCATCGCCCTGCTCCTGTGGAACACCCTGTGTTGATGCCGTCCCCACCCATGCACCAAACGACTGGAAACCGCCCATTCCTGCCATCCTTTTTTGGCGCCCACCAAGCGCATATTCCGAGCATGATGCCTGCACCAACCGAAGAAACCGAGGTCGCAGAACCGCTCATCCTCGATGCAGAACTCGTTGAGGAAGCGACGATGGAGGAAACGGAAGTCAGCGTTGAAGAGACAACGCCAACACCCGAACGTGAAACCTTGCTTGAACCACGACGGACCCCCACCTTGGCGGACACCTCCTTTGTGCCTCGCCGTATCCGTCAACTTCATCCAAAACCGCATCGCAACCGCGGCGTGCTCTCTCGGCTGCGCGACCAATCAATGGAATTGCTTGGGTTCGCCGTTGGACCTGCACGACCCAACCCGTATGCTTCGTCCGAGACCACAGGTGCGTTGCGCGAATCGGCGGAAAACAACGCTCCACCCGAGCGGGACGTCATGGAGGCTCTTTCCCAAGAACACGGCGGTGCCCTGCCGCCCGAGGAAACGGCTCGTCTCAAGGCTCGACGTGAACAACTTCTCGCGGCTGCACGCGATCTGGGCGAACAGGATGCTCAACACTTGGAATCGTTGTCCTTTTCCGACCTCCAATCGAGCAAGGAGCCCAGCGAAGTCGACAGCATGCCTCGTTTGGACGAGGACTGATCATCGCCCGAGCATGCGGCTGTAGGCATCCATTCGGGTATCGAATGCTGAAGAGGTCAGGGAAGAAAGGGCCTGTGTGCCGAAACTTTCGAGCGTGAAACTTGCCGACACATTGGCCATCATCAACGCATCTCGCAATTCATCCATTCCCAGAGGGCCGTCTGAAGCGGCCAAACAGGCTGCCAAGGTTCCTGCAAAAGTATCACCACAACCGGTGGGGTCGACCAAGTTCGCGGTTGGAAACGCAGGCAGGGCAAGGAACTCGCCGTCGTGAAGCGCGAGCACACCGTGCTCACCACGCTTGACCACGAGGGTGGTTGTGTTGGTCTCTTCTGCGAGTGCATGCATCGCTGTGACCACGTTCTCGTCATTGGCGAGCATGCGAACTTCGCCGTCGTTGATGATGACCAAGTCCGCCATCCGCATCACGTCCATGAGTTCGTCTCTGGCGATGGTGATCCACAAATTCATGGAATCCAACATGGCTAAACGAGCGGTATCGACCTGCTCCATGACGTTTCGTTGAATGGCAGGGTGCAGGTTGGCACAAAACAACACCGTCGGTTGCTTTGCGTGCTCGGGCACCTGGGGTTGAAAGTGTTCGAACACGTTGAGATGCGTCGCCAATGTTTCGGCCTCTGCCATGGCACCGTGATAACTTCCCTCCCAGCGGAACGTGGCGCCCTCAGCAACCTCAAGGCCGCTCAAATCCATCCCCGAATTGGCCAGGACCGCACGGTCTTCGTCAGCAAAATCTGTTCCGACCACGCCGACCAAAGTCGCCGGCGCTAAGCCCAAGCGCTGGAGATGAAATTGACAGGACAGCCCGCCGTACGTCGCTGAACCACCAAGTGCTGCTTCAACGGAACCCGCAGGCGAAGACACGGAATCATAGGCCAAACTTCCAACGATCAGTACGCTCATGAATTCACCCCTGCCATCTCTCAACCAAGCAATTCTTGGTGCATCTCAATGTATTGAATCGTGATATCGCCGTTGTTGAAATCCTTTTCATCCATGATACGACGATGAAGCGGAATCAGGTGCTCGACACCGGTGATCATGGTTTCGTCAAGCGCCGTCTTCATTCGGCGAATCGCATCTTCACGATCTCGACCCCATACCAACAACTTGGCGAGGAGAGAATCGAAGCAGCCTGGCATTTCGTAACCCGGGTGGGCATGCGTGTCGCAGCGGATACCAAAACCGCTCGGGAAGTGGCATTCCCACAATCGACCGGGGCTGGGAACAAATTCACGGGGATCCTCTGCGTTCAGACGACACTGAATAGCGTGGCCTCGCCATGCAATGTCTTCTT
>PBUZ01000013.1 GCA_002728035.1 Methanobacteriota archaeon | reverse complement strand
TGCGCTCATTTATGGCGATATAAGGAGATGGGAACGATTTGGCTACCTTCGGTCAAATGACCCAACCACATCGTACTTCCATTCAAAAAACGTGAATTGTCTTGAGAACGACTGCGATTTCTTCTTTAATGATGTTTCCAATGGGCGATTGTGGACGACCTTCTGGCGGTGGGCGGCAGCCTCACCTTCATCCTCGGAGTAGCGGGGTTGTTTTTCCTCAAGGACGCCAAGGGCGTGGAGTGGTACCGCAGTTATGCGGGGTTCTTTTTGTGCTGGGCTTTGATTGGTAAAGGCCTTGCAAACCTCTTTCGTGCACCGGGGTATTCTGCGGATTACTGGCGCATTCTTGCTTACATGGGCTCGTTTTCAGACATGGTGTTTTCTGCTTTTATGCTAATTTTTGTGTTGATCTTTCCCACCCCGCTGATGCGCTCGCGCAGGCAATTTTTCTTGTGTATCTGGGCCGTTTTGGTCCTTGAGGCTGTTTTCTTTTCGCTCGCTTTCGTCGAGGGAACAGCCGGAAAATGGTTTCGTGGAATTTCATACTATACAATCAACGGATTTATCTGGACGTTTGTTTACTTCAAATTCAGGTACACTCAACCCGATAAACGGACGGATAAGACGGAAAACATCGCCGATGCTGCTATTTTGATGTGCTTGTTTTACTTTGGACACATTTGGTTCCGATGGGTCGGGTTTTGGACGCAATCTGACTATTTTTACTTCATGTCCATCTCATCGGTTGATGGCGGGGCTAATTTCATGTGGTCACAATCGCTTGCAGCCTCGGTTATCTTCGCAATCTCCATGGTCACATCCGAACTCTACCTCACCTCCCAGGGGCGAACAAGAAATGTGGCCTTCATTCTCTATGCCTACATCGCCCTCGGATTCATCAATCACCTCATCTTGAGGGACACTTCCGTCATCACCGTTGCTGGTGGAGGTCAAGCCGGCCAACTCGGTGGTGATGCCACCGATTTCATAGTCGTGTGGAATGCCTTGACGGCACAGACGCACTTCACCCTTATGCGGCCGATGATATGCCTCTACATTTTGTTCAAGTTTGACCTCGTCAACCTCCAATCACGAAACGACAAAACCACGAAGTTGGTGGCGATTATCCTCATTGTTGTCATGACCTCTGCGTTGTTGGAATTGCTCCAGTCGGTCTTACCGATTTCCGAACTCGTTTCCGCTTCTCTCCTCGCCGTTGTCATCGCTTTTGGGATTGGGTGGGAGGAGAAATCCTTTGCAAATCTCACCTCCAACCCAAACGAGTTCCCTGTCGATACGCATCCTGAGTTGTACCCTCAACTGGACATCGACCTCGCAGACCACGCAAAGCGCCTGAACATCGGCTTCTCGATGATGGTCGGGTTCTTGCTGTTGGTCTCCTTTGTGTTGCACATGATCAAATATTGAGGTGTAGATATGTTCCTTCAATTTTACAAAGACATGGTAGAGGATGGAAACCGCAACATCCTCAATGGCTTTGTTGTTTTCTTTGTGGTCTCCTTGTTATTCCACGGCTATGTCTACAACGTCGTCAAGGCTGACGATATTGCCAAACGTCGCGAAGACCCGCTGTTCCAGGTCACGTTTGAAGAACAACTTGCGGTTGAATCGACGGAGATTATCGTGGGCGATGGTGAACAACAGACTCTCAGTTTGGATTTTTCAAACGATGATTTCCGCTCAAGCAACATGCTCGCCATGGTGGCCATCACCGTTGATTATGAGGAGACCTCTGGCGAAGTCGGTGATTCGTGCGATGTCGTCAATGTCAACATTCCTCCAACTGGATTTAAGGCGGATTGGACGAAGGAACAAAATGTCCTTGCAGGCAATGCCGATGATTGCTCTCAAATCTCACTCTCCGTGTATGTGTACCCCGACTATGACGGCGTTGAGTACCTCGAAAACGATTTGTTGAGTTCCGAGATTGAAACAATGTGGTCCGATTCATCACATGGTGAGGGCACACTCTCGATTCAGCTCGAGGTTGACGCAACGCAACCACTCGGTTCCGGGATTGTCCCTACTGCAAACGATGAAAATGAGCGATTACAGATTGAGTGGACAGTGACATGGTTTGATGTTAACATTGAACAGATTGGGACCGCATAGACTCGTTTTGTTTTTGGATGACGATTCACGAATGAATTCCAAGCGGGTTTTCTTGAACGCCAGTGTTTGAACTATGCGGCTGTACTGAATTGGAATCTCAGTAACGAATCTGACTGATGTTTAAGTAATATCATTTTTTGGGATAAAACATGTCACTTGCACCAACAGATTATGATTTTGGCCTACCAGAAAACTATGCTTTTGCTGAACAAATAACCTGCGCGAGCGATGAAGCAAGAAAAATGTTCATCGAAGCCTTTGGTCACATGCTGAATTACAACCACGAACAAGCCATTGCATGCTTTTCCGCCACCACCGAACTCGACCCCAACTGTGCCATGGCTTGGTGGGGAATTGCCTACTGTGTGTCCTCAAACTACAACTGGTCCCCAGGTCTTGGTTCCGGCCACGACCCCATCCAGCAAGCGCTCAAAGTGATGGACCACTGTACGGAACTCGAGCAGGACCTCATCCGTGCCCTGGCGACGCGTCACTCCGCTGAAGCCCGTGATGCAGCCGACCCCAGCGTGCTCAACATGGGCAACGACCCCGAATTGAACGTCGCCTTCGCTGAAGCCATGGCTCCCCTGTACGAGAAGTACGCTGGAAACTTGGACGTCACCGCCATCTACGTCGAGGCACTGATGAACCTCAAGGCCTGGCAACTGTGGGACAAGAACACGGCTACGGGCGAGATTACCCCCGCGGATGACAACACCCTCCTCCTCGTGAAGATCATGGAGGATGCCTTTGAAGCAAGTGAAGAAGCGAAGGTTCACCCTGCGCTTTGCCACCTTTATTGCCACGCCCTTGAATTGTCGCCGTTCCCCGAGCGAGCCCTCCCCGCCGCCGATGTGCTGCGTACCCGCATGCCCGGACTTGGTCACCTTGTCCACATGCCATCCCACATCGATGCATGGGTCGGCCAGTGGAAGGAAGCCATTGAGTGCAACATCGCGGCCGTTGAGGCTGATGACCGCTACGTGGAACTCACTGGAAACGAATCGCAATTCTACAAGTTCTACCGAATGCACAACCACCACTTCGTCGTGTGGTGCGCCATGTTTGACGGACAATACGAAACGGCGCTGAAGTACGCCCGTAAGGCCGTTGACACGCTGCCGGCAGGCGACGCCGACCACGGCGCTCAGTTCATGCTCGCTGGCATCATCCCGATGGGCGCGATTTTCCTCGAATCCTACGTGACCATGCCGTGGCACGTGATGATTCGCTTTGGAAAGTGGGACGAGATCCTCGCCGAGCCAATGTACACCGACAAGGAGGTCTTCCCAGCCACCATCGCCACCCAACACTACGCTCGTGGTGTCGCTTATGCTTCCAAGGGCATGGTGCCCGAGGCTGAGGCTGAGCAAGTGCTGTTCAAGGAAGCGCTGGCCAACCCAGCACTTGCCGGTCGTATGATGCATAACAATTTCATGTACCAAGACCCAGCAGAAGGCCCTTCGATTTTGAACGTGAACGCCGCCATCCTGGAAGCTGAAATCGAATACCGACGCCAATTCTTGGCTCAGCAAGCAGGCGAAGCACATGACTTCACTGCAGCCTTTGACGAGTTGCGACGAGGGGTCGATCTTTCCCTCAATCTCGCTTACAACGAACCTTGGGGCCAGATGCAACCCGTTCGCCACATCCTGGGCGCGTTGCTCTTTGAGCAAGGCCATATCGAAGAAGCCGAGGAAGTCTACCGCGCTGACATCGACCTCTGGAAGGACAACATGTGGGGCTTGCTCGGACTCAAACTTTGTCTTGAGGCTCGTGGCGATGCACCCGAGGAACTTGCTGCCGTCACCGCGTTGTTTAACGAGCGCAGTGCTCGAGCCGACATCGTTCCNGCCAAGACGTGCTTCTGCGCACAAGATGCNCTTGCCAAGTCTTGTGGNGACACCTCTTGTTGCTGANTTNGNNTNNACATTCGTGTTGCCATAATCTACATGAGGACGAGGCTCCTGCCTCATACCAATGGACATTGAGACCGCAGCGAACATTGGCGAGGCCGTCAGCGGTATTGCCATTCTCTTTACCCTCCTGTTCAGCCTTCGGCAAATGAAGCATTGGAACGAGAATCGTCGCTATGAAATTGGGCGAGACTTGGCTGCTCACATGAACAATCCACTCGTCCATCGAGGCTTCTCTGTCAGTACGGTCAAACTTCACGATGAGTTGACCCCACAGGAATTGGCGGGTTTGACGCGTGAAGAAAAAGATGCCATGAATGCCCTGATGATCGGAATGAACAACATCGGTGTTCTTGCCAAAAACGGTCACCTTTCACTCGATTTGGTCGAAGATTTCTGTGGTGTCTATGTGCGTATGTTTGCGAGTCGCTGGCGACGCGTGATTCAGATTTTCATGATGGTCAACGTCAACAAAACGGATGAAGGTGAGGGGTCCATCTGGGGAGGCTTGTTCTGGCTATTGGACCACTTGGAGGACAGGGGTGCCTCCGACATGTCCTTCAAAAAGGCGGAATGACCGGCAGGGAACTTACCAGCCCATCAATTGCCGCACAGTCGGTGACGCACACAAAGCGTTGACATCACCTTCGTAAAATCCGTGGGCGTTGGCGAGGTTGGCACGAAACTCGGCTTCGCTTTTGCCGGCACCCACCATGGCGACGATGCGGTTGTAGGAATCCATTTGCGATGGAGAGGGTTGTTTTTGGCCAAAGTTGGCTTGGGAGAAGCATGTTTTGCACAANGTGTGCCCCGTCCACGTCATNCGNCCGCACCCGTTCTGGCATGGGTGTTCGTTTTGGACTNCAGGTNCANGATNTGNTNGNCTTGAACCGCNGGAAGTTGAACCCGATTGACCGAACATTGCCTCAAGGATTCGTTGAATTATTCCCATGGTCTCAACTCAATGACTGCGGGGCTGCCCGTGCCCCGCAGTCGGTTGGAGTCCCCTTCAAGTGAAGGTAAGGTCATCGCCGTTAAGCTCGCTTGGGCATCAGCAAATTATGCCGTTCGGTGTATAAACATTCACACCTTGCTCGCCATACGCAGTGCGGGTTCCTCACGTCCTGAGATCTCACCGTCGTTCGTTGGCTGTTCAACCCCCAACCGCCTGAGGAATTCAACATGGGTTGCAGACCAAGGGACATTCTTGCGTCCCAATCCAGCCGCTTGCCACACGCCGAGGTACTGCAATTCTTCCTCGAGTTCTTCTCCCTCTACTTTCGCGGGGGAAGCATCAATCCATGCATGGCCAAGGCGTTTCATTTCGTTCGCCAAAGAGGGCCAACCCATGCCTTTCAGAACCTTTTGTAACTGTTCTTTTGGAAGTGCCCGCGGCGCGACGAGAAGGATCTTACCAGAAGACTCGAATCGATGGACAGGGCCCCATCCCAGTTTCTCGATCTGCTGAGCGATGGATGCGCGCTGCCCCTCCTTCCATCCGGTCGGTAGCCATGCCAAGAACGCGCTTCTGCCTTTGGTCCCAACCACCTGTGTGCTGACCTGAAAGGTGGTGGTCTGAGGCTGCTTGAACGGTGCTTTCCTGGCTTGCTTGGATTTTTTCGCAGGGATGCACTTCTTTACCGTGCTCACGGGTGCCTTCAGAAAATCTCGAAGCCCGTATGGCCAATACGGCATGGGCTTGGCATTGGGGTGCTTGGGAAGTTGTGCTTTCCAGGCTTTCAACGGGCTTGCGAGCAGTTCTCTTGACAGTCGAGTGCAACACCATCCCGTGGTTCCGTGAAGGCTTCCTGGCAGCCGAATGATGCGCCGTGTATCGCTCGTTACCGTTGCATCCACGGGAAAGCCTGCGGCAAGCACCCGTTTCAGCAACGCCTTACGCGATGCGCTTACCGCCTCTTCGCGCTCACTTGGAGATGGGATGGAAAACAGTGTTCGGTCGTTTTCTTTCAAGAGGAGGTGAAACCCTTTCCCTCCACTGTAACTGATGCAGAGGAGGGTCAAGTCTTCGTTGTGGTCCAACCAATTCAACAGACGATGCGTTGCTTGACGAGCGCGTTCCAAACGCCGGTAGCAAAACGGTCGCTCGTCGATGTCGAAAACGACGAGATGGTCGAGAAGCACGGGATGCGGAACCTCCTCATCGCTTCGTTTTGGAAGATCAAGAGGCGTGAGCCATGCTGAGGTTCCAATGTAAACATCCCTCGGGCCGTGAGCGGTGAGGACGCTTTGGACGGCTTCGGGTGTACTGAATTGACGATTTGCCGTCACCCAACGGTTGTTGTGCAAGCGCCAGCGAAACTGATGGCGTGACGGTTTTTCCAACCACCCAAGGTCGACGGGATTGTCGGCGTACCACTGCCGCATATCTTCGGCATCGTACATCGTTGGGCCTCTCGTTGGTCGGCCTCTCAACCTTTCGCAGTGATTCGGTGTTTGGAAAAACACGAAAAAACGGCGTATTCTCGCGATTTTGGCGGGGATAAGTATTAGGATAAAGGGCGACAGCAACTTTCCATGCCAGCAAATATGCAAGAAAGCAAGGCTGCACGCTTCAGTACCGTATGCACACTCTACTTCGCCCAGGGTGTACCTTGGTTTTTCGTGGCGGGAGCTCTCGTAATCTTCCTCGTTGACAACGGGTCAATGGATGATGACCAGAAACGGGCGTTGATTTCTGCTGGAATGGTACCGTGGATTGTCGGTAAACTCGTGCTTGGTCCAATCATCGATCGTTACCAAATCCCAGCGATGGGGCGTCGCCGCCCCTGGGTTCTCCTCTCTCAGTTGGGTATGATCCTCACCATGGCGGCATTCTTGCTCGTTGAGGACCCCGCTGAAGATTTAGAGATGCTCGGATTGTTTTTCTTGATTCACAACATCTTCGCAGCACTTCAGGATGTGAGCTCAGATGCTCTCGCAGTTGACATGTTAGCTGATGAGGAGTTGCCGCTTGCGAATGGCCTCATGTTCGTGGCAAAGGGGCTCGGTGCCATGTTTGCGATGATTGTTCTCTTACGCGTTTTGTCTGACTCGAATTTTCAAGCAGCTTTGATGGTTCAAATTGCGGTGTTGTCTCTCGTCATGTTGGTTCCATTGTTCATCCTAGAGCGGCCTGGCGACAAGCGATTCCCATGGAGCAACGATGGCAGTGGTGAAAACGCCTCCTCCCAAGACGTCATGACCTTTGGTGAGATCCTTGCCGGGTTCAAGGGCGCCGTCTCAAACAGAACGGCAAAGATGGCTCTCCTTCTCTGTACCGTCATGTGGATTGGTGGTGGCATGGGCACGGGCCTGGGCGTCATTGACTTCCAGTGGGAATTCCTGTTCGTAGAAGACCTGAAATGGGACGCTCAAGACTTCGCTGATTTCAGGGCAGTCCCAATCTTCTTTGCGACCATGCTCGGATTCCTCATCGGTGGTTTTCTGGGTTCAAAGTTTGGCTCCAAACGTACGCTGACCTACGCTGTTGCCGTTGGAACGGTGATGACGGTGGCGTGGTCGTTGTTGCGTTCCAATTGGACCGACAGCGGCTTTATGATGCAAATCTGGCTCCTGTGGACCTTGGTTTGGGCCATCGTCGGCGCTAACCTGTTGGCGTTCCTGATGTCGGTCACGACCAAGGACATCGGTGGAACGCAGTTTTCCATCTACATGACCCTCATCAACGTCGGAGCTTTTGCTGGAGTCGCCCTTTCACCCAAACTTCTCGACCTTGCTGGTGGAAGTTTTCCAAACCTGTTCTTGGCCGGTGCAGCCTTCCAGGCTTTGGTCTTCATCGTCTTGACACAAATTGACGACGATGCAACGGTCTCAGCCACCGATGTTGTCTCGGAAAGCGAGTGAAACTCGAAACAGATGCACGTACTTCTCGGGGCTTTCCATGAATCTTGAAACGGCAGCCAACCTCGGTGAGGCGCTCAGTGGCCTTGCCATTATGGCGACGCTGGTGTTTGGTCTTCGACAAGTGATGGAAGTCAATCGGAATCGGCGATTTGAGATTTCTCAAACGATCGCCACTTCGCTTGAGAACCATCTCGTGCAACGAGGTTTTGCCACCTTTGGCTCGGTCATCACGAAGGATACCGGTTTTGAAGAGTTGATGGGGCTTACTCGGGAACAGAAAGACGCCACGAATGCCGTGATCGTGTTGATGGCGAATCATGCCGTCATGACCTACCATCGAAACCTTTCGTTCGACATCGTTTATTCCTTTTACAAACCTTATCTTTCGCTCATTGGTGTTGGCATGCGTCGTCTTATGTTCTTGACGGAGCAGGGATACATCATGCACGAACAAAGCAGCGTCACCGAGGAAGAAGGTCTGGGAACCTTTCATTGGGTGTTGTGGCTGCTTGACCGCCTCGATGCGCATGACGATTCAACACAGGTTAAACCGCACCTCAACCAAGCCGATTGGCTGCCGTGATCAATCCCTGACCTGTTCAAGGACAATACCGTCCATCGCTTCGTCATCTTCCGTCCGAATACGGACCGCGTACCCGGCAGTCCCTGCAGCGCCAAGCAGGATGATGAGCAAGAAGAGCACGCCAAAGGTGTAGTCGGCCATCAGGCCAAACAAGGACCCGAGGAAGCCCTCGCTTTCTTGTTCATCCTCCATTGACTTTGGTTGAATCAGTGAGACCACCGTTTGCTGGTCGTAGGTGGGCCGAGTGAAGGTGAGCATTCCATCCATCGAAGCATCGTAATCTTCGGAAGGAGGTGCTGGGTCGAGGTCGGAATAGAAGTCGGGACGCTGGTCAAACGAGATGTCAACGGGAGAGGAAAGGTCGAGGGTGAGCATCACATCGACCGTGTAGGGGATGCTGGACTCGAAGAATTCAAGGTCATCACCCCATGGCCATAAAGTGACGGCTTGACCCGTGGTGTCAAAGTGAGCCCATTTGCCCCAAGCGGCTTCATCCACTTCGATTTCATAGTACCACGTATCGGCCAAACGGATGCCTTGCCCGCCGTCGTTGCTGCCGTCATCACCGAGGTCGATGGAGAGTTGCAGCGTACCGACTTGCCCTGTGTCCAGGTCGGCTTCAGTGGCGGCGAGGGTGGCTTGCAGGAGGGTTGTGCCGTTGGGGATCCACACATAATGCGAATCTTCAGTGTAATACACTGCCCCGGTTTGGCCGTTGTTGAAATGGTTCCAGTCACCCTTCCATGCATGCCGCACACGGTCGGTGTTCACGGGTATGGAGGTGGTGGTCATCATGCTTTCATAGATGTCGTAGGCGTCCCAAACGGTGTACTGTGGGTTGTCAACAATGCCGTCGTTGTCCTGGTCTCGCATCAACTGGAGCGTTCGAGCCAAGGCGACTGCGGCATCAACATCGGTCAACCCGTGTCCCACCCGCCAGTCGTGGCACCGTCCCGTAGCGCTGAGGTAGCAGGTTTCGGGAATGTCGTTGCATGAATCCTCGTCGTTTCCGTCTTCACAGGAATTGTCCATGCCTTCGTATCGAGCCGTGAGTTCGAGGATCAACTCAATTTCATGGACACGGCTGAAGTTGGCCGTGTCCCAGTCTTCAAATTGCCCGTATGCAGCGGTTCCGTCGCCGCCGACGAGGCTGTCACCGAAGTCGTGGTCGTCTCGGTGGTAATCAGCAACGCTGAGCGAAGGTGCGACGTCAAGAAGAATACCAGCCATACCTCCAACGTGGGGTGTGGCCATGGACGTTCCTGAAATGGACATGTAGTACAGGTCGCCTTGGGTTCGGGTCGAGGCGTCAATGGCTGTCCCTCGCGGGGCTGTTGCCCAAATATCTCGGCCGGGCGCTCCAACATCGGGCCAGGTGTGTTGCTGGTTCATGCAGCCTCTCGAGGAGAAGGAGGTGACGGCAGAGCCGTCGTGGGTGAGGGCTGCAACGGAGATGGCAGAGGGGGTGTTGGCGTACACGTTGGTGCGCAAGTCGCCTGAGCATTCAGCACCCGAACCTCCAGAGTTGGAGGCTGCGAAAATCACGGCGACCCCGTTTTCATAGGTCAATCGGTCTGTTAGTGCAGCGATGACCCCATTCGGGTCGTAATCGCCGTCGGTACCCCATGAGTTGGAAACGACACGAACGTGGTGTTGGTTTTGACCCGGAATCGAATGGGCATA
>PBUZ01000012.1 GCA_002728035.1 Methanobacteriota archaeon | reverse complement strand
CTCTTGGCCAGACGAGTCCAGAGTTGCCTCCACCTCCTGCTCCAGAGGCAACAGCACCTGGTCCGCCCCCACCTCTTCATGCTCCAGCACCACCAATTTCCCATGCACCTCCTCCTCCGATGGCGATGCCGGCCCCGCTTCCTCCAGCACCTCTACCGCCCCCAGTGTTGCCACCAGCACCCGCTGTGCACGTTGACGAAGATGCGCTGTGGGACGATCTGAATTGATCAGGCCTGAACGCCGCCCGCAGACGGAAGTTGGACGGCTTTTGCCAGCGAGGCGACTTCGTCATTTAGAGCCTCAATGTTGTGAGGCAATGACCACGTGTCTTTTCCGAGGGGGACGCGGCGTCCGAGCCCAGGGATTCGCTCCAATGCGACCCCCAACGCCTCAGCATCGGACAGGAAATCCCCGCTCGCACCGGAATGTCGAGCCTCCAACCTTCGTCGCATCCACCGTTTCAACGGTGGCACCAATCGGTTCAATTCAATGAGCAGTGATGCACGTTGCACGTCATCTTCACCCCCATCCGGGAGTAAGCGGAGAACCAAACGCAACAGCCGTGCCACGCGTACATCTCTCGGAGCGATGTTGACATGTTGAGCCAAGGCACGTCGAACCTCACCCAACGCATCCAAGCCCGATTGTTCGACACGTTGCGCCATGGCTGAGAGGCCGATAAGGGCCAAGAATTCACTGAGCGCACGAAGCGCCTCGCCGGTGTCATCGTTCTCGTCGGATGGCTTCACTTCATCGGCTTGCTCGGTGACAAGAGCGACCTTCGGTACCTCCGCTGGCACCACCTCTTCTTCAGGCACTTCTGGTAGGGCTTTCGCATTGGCTTTGGTTTTTTGAGGAGATATCGAAGGTTGCGTCTCTGTTTCAACAACAGGCGCGGGAACAGCAACGGGGCTTGATTCAACGGATTCCTCCAGCCTTTCTTCCATTGCTTCAAGCATAGCATCATGAGCGTCGTCAATGGGCGAACTTGGTTGAAGGACAGGACGCAGTTGCGATTCAGGGACCGGCACCAATGTTGGCCTTAGGGCGGTTGGTTGCCAGAGCGTGATGGAAAAATCAGGATCTTCAATGGGCCGTGAAGCAAGGTGGGTTGCCATGTCGGGGATACGCTGGCTGAGCGCTGCAAGTCTGTGCGCTTGCTTCACCTCCAACTCAACCTGGGCGGCCAATGCCACATCTCGATTCCAAGGGAGATGAAGCAGCCGACGGCGTAGCGTTTCGTGTTGTTCGAAAGAAGGCCGAGCCTCGCTCATTGCACGAGCCAAAGCAGGGACATCTTCTTCCAACAAACGGAGCCATTCAGCGACCAACCAACCGCGCTCCTTGAGATTCAACAATTCCTCTTTGAGGGCTGCTTTGGGACCGTCTGCCAGCCTGAACTCATTGGTTTGGGAAGGAGGCTGCCTACCGCGAAACATGCATGCAACATGCTCTTCGAGTTGCTTGAGATTCATACCCTCCAGAACTGTTTCTCGCTCCAGGGTTCCCTCTCGTCGCATGGTAGCCAATTCTTCTTCAAGCATGACGCGATGGCGCTCACTTCGTCGTTGGAACCGAGCGATGAACGCCTCCATTTCATCGAGGACATCCAGTGAACTCGCTTGCGATAGCAACACTTCTTTTCGCAACACGATTTCATCTTCTCCAGAAAAGGAAGTGTCGAGTGTATCGAATGCTGCCAAGAGCTTCACGGCTCGGTCCCATGCAGGTTGCAAGTGAGCAATACGTTCCAGGGCATTGAGCGGGTCTTCAAACATCTGCTGGCGCCATTCCGCGACGTCCAATCCAGCATGTTCGTACGTTTGCAACAGGTCAAGACCGTCCAACTCTGCCTTTTTCCAAAGTGCATCCAATTCTTCGACAGCATCTCGGAGTTGTTCCGTGTGTTCGAGCGAGCCGATGAATTGACGAGAAACTTCGGTACGAGATGGCCAATACTTCGCAAAGCGCTCCCATAAACGAACCCACTCCAAATGCTGCGAGACCGACTCAGCAACCATCTCAACATTCGTTTCCCACTCCATCAATTCACTTGGACGAAGCTCGCCTGAATGTGGAAAAACAATCCCCTCGTTTCTCCACTGCTGAATCGTGTCAGAGAGTTCTCTCCTGCGTTCCTCCAGCGCTGTTGCTACCGTTTGAACCTCCACCATCAATTCCTCAAGGTGTGTTTCATCGGCGCGCTGGGACACTGCATTGCAACGTCGTTCAAATTCCGTTGCAAGGGAAGGGTCGAACGGGCGAAGGAGTTGCGATATGGCCAGGCGAACACCTTCTTTGCGCGAATGAAATGCTTGCCAACCATCGATGCCAGCCAATGCTTCGAGCAGCGGCCGTTGCAGGAGGTGCTGAACATCGTACCCGTGTTCTGATAAATCCCGACATCGCTCTTGAACAAGTTCGCGTTGACGCCGCTCATCGGCTTCAATCGTTTCGAGGTGGCGAAAGATTTCGTCGTACCGCTCTGGTTGGTCGAAGAGTTGGTGAAGTGGCGCAGCGGAAGCCAAACTCGAGTCATCCAAAGCAGCGAGTCTGCGGTACAGCAACGCCCATGTTTCTCCGTGTTCGGCCGTGTACCACATCGTCCTTGTTCGGTTCAACACCGGCTCCCAAGGGGCCAAACGCCGCATCACCTTTTCAAATTCGACATAAACTTCCTCAATGGCAAACGGATCATCCAAGAATGCTTTGAACGGCTCCAATGTTTCGGCATGGCGTTCCAAGAGGCGCACAAGGGCGACCATCCGGTCTTCGATTTCAGAAGCGGTATCGCGCCTTGCTTCAAGCCATGACAACCGTTCACTGATGCCCCCTTCGTGTTCAATAAGGAACGCCTCCATGGCACCCCTCTCGAAACCAAATCGCTCGAGTGCATCAAGACGAGACGCTTCTTCGTCTTCCATCAGCAGGTCGTCGCTCATGGCCCTCGGGAACTCCACGGTGACGGGAGGGCTTTCAATGTGAGCGGTCAAACGGAAAAAAAACAGGAAATTCGGCGAGCAAACCGTTCGTGCGGCTGGAAGAATTGGGTCGAAAAACACCCTTTTCAGCCGTATCATCTTCCGCAGACCATAAAGGCACAACGGGCCGGTCATGGTCGATGAGCCTGATTGCCGTTGGAATTGGCCTCCTTTCCTTTGGAGCGACTGCAACGATTGGATACTGGATGCTGAGTGCCAATCGGCGGATGATCCGCTTGCTCGACATGCAAACGCTGCTGAAAGAATCCCAATCCGCCCATTTCCATCATCTAAACATCGCAACCGAAGGCGTCATCAAGGATGTACAAACGGTGCAACAGACGATGAATGCGCTTCGCGCGATCCATCCAGAAATCGATGCATCGTTGACCGTTCACCAATTCCTTCTGCTCCACGAGGGCGAAGATACGGGCGCCGTAGACATCGCTCAGGCTTGCGAGGTGCTCCGCTCCATCGTCCAACACCAAACCATCGTTGCTGGAAAGAGCCAACCGCTCTCGGTCAACCATGCAAGCCTGCTTCGACGACTTCTTGCCGTCTTCGACCGACACCATCTCAACATGAGTGCCCTGCACATNGATGCAGATACCGCACATCGGCTGGGTTTAGCAGCGAGCCANCTCCAACAATACGAATGGGCTGAGAGTGCCTTGGGGGTCGCCTACCAGTTGTCGCCAGGGCATGCCAGNGTGCTCGAGGGCTTGGAACACATCGCTCGNTTGCGAGGCGATGACGCGCTCTATCGACACTGGCTTGAAGCNCGCATGAAGTTGACGCCCGACGACCCAGAACTGCTGCGAGCCCATGCACATCTTTTGGCATCGATGGGTGATAGCGAAGCCGAGCGAGCAGTCCGCCGTCTCGAAGCCTTGGGCGTCGATACAGCAGCAGATCGCTCGCTTCTTTCGGGACTACGTGCGAGAGCAGGCGCCCGAACAGAAGCGATTGAGGTCATCGAGCAAGCCCTTGAAAAGGACCCTTCTCGGTCCGAAGACTGGCAACACTATGCTCAACTCCTTGAGGCCGAAGGCGAATTTGAACTTGCACTGGAAGCCAACGAGCGCTGCCTTACCTTGGACCGGCAATGCGGTGAGGCATGGGCACTCAAGGCTCGATTGCTTGCGATAAAACAAGGCCATGAACGTGATGCTCTGAAAGCCGTTACACACGCTGTGGCATTGGATGCAGGAGGCGTGGACACGATTTTCCTCAAAGCCGAATTGCTTGAGCTTGAGGGGTCCGTCGTGGCCGCAGAAGAAACGCTCCAAAAGGCGATTGAATCCCAACCAGGCAACGGTGAATTGCGCGCTCGCATGGCNGGAAGNTGCCTGCTTCGCCATCGTATCGAAGAAGCCGAAACGCTCCTCAATGCCACGCCAGACGGNATCGACCANGCCCTCCTCCACACCGTTGAGGGNCGGTTGCACCTTGCGCACGCCGACCGGTTGCGAGATGGCACCGGAAAAACGGATGAAACGCTGTTGCAAGCCTCTCTTGATGCGTTTAACGGCGCGCTTAACCTCAATCGAGAACTCGGCGTAGCGTGGCTTGGCCTCGCTCGCACCCAACGTCTGTTGCGAGATCTTGACACGGCACAGGAATCCTTGAACAGAGCGAGCAGGTTACTGGATGAAAACGACCCATCCATTGCCTGTGAAGCCGCTTTGTTGTGTCTTGACCAAGGGGACATGACCGCGGCCATCACCCACGTCGATGCTGCAGAAGTCCACGGACAAAACGCCACAACGGCCTACATTCGGGGCAATGTTTCCGCAGCAAACGGCCAACTCAACCAAGCCCTCTACCACTACACGGATTGCCTCAACCACGACCCTTCTCATATTCGGGCCCGTTTGAACCGTTCCTCGGTTTACATGGGACTTGATCAAGCCAAACAAGCACTCGACGACGCAGAAAAGTTGTTGGATACAGCACCGCAACTCGTGGTGGCGCGTGTCCGCAAGGGCGATGCCCACATGCATTTGGGCGAATGGGATTTGGGCTCAAAGGAATTCAAACATGTGCTTGAACACGCCCCACATCACACGCATGCACTGACGCAATTGGCTGCTTGCTACATGGGTATGGACAGAGCGGAACGGGCCGAGCAACACCTCAACGAAGCGCTTCGCCAATCACCCGACCACGCTCCTGCATGGCATCAGCGTGGGCTGTATTACCTGCATTTCAACAACCTTGAAAACGCCCTGTCTGATTTTGAGGCTGCTGTTCGGTGCGACGGCAACCACCTTGATGCCCGCCTTCAAATCGCAGCGCATCATCACGGGCTTGGCCAACTTGAGAAGGCAGAAACGGCTTGGAAGGCCATTTTGAGCATCGAACCCAACCACACCCTTGCAAAGACGCGTTTGATGGAATGCGAGAAAAACTTGATGAAAAGCGCGTGAGAAGCCCAGCCTGCGGGGAGGGCGTTGAGTGGTGGAAGAAAAGCAACTCAATTTGACCGAAATTCTGACCGCATTGCAGGATTTCATGACCCAAGACGGGGCGATATCTGGCGAACAGCGTGAGTTTTACAGGGTTTTTTCGCAGCTCCTTCGGGAGCATGAAGGCGAGTTTACTGTCGAGGACATCGAGAATATTCTGATGGCGGGAAGAAAAGAGGTCCCAGATTTGGTGGACGAAGAATTTTTCAAAATGGGCGAGGCTATCCTCAATCGGTATCGGAACAAGAACGAAGACGCCATCAACGAACGTATTCGGGCCCTTGCCGAAGAAGAAGCCCGAAAGCGAGCCCTTGCCGAAGCGGAACGTCTTCGAAGGGAAGAGGAGGAACGCATTGCCGAAGAAGCTCGCCTTGCCGAAGAAGCGAGGCTGGAAGAGGAACGACTCGCAGAGGAAGCCCGTTTGGCCGAAGAGGCACGACTTGCAGAGGAGGCTCGCCTCGCTGAAGAGGCACGACTTGCTGAAGAAGCACGAATTGCCGAAGAGGCACGGCTTGCCGAAGAAGCTCGTTTGGCCGAAGAGGCACGACTTGCAGAAGAGGCACGACTTGCAGAGGAAGCACGAATTGCCGAAGAGGCACGGCTTGCCGAAGAAGCTCGTTTGGCCGAAGAAGCCCGTTTAGCCGAAGAAGCCCGTTTAGCCGAAGAAGCCCGTTTGGCTGAAGAAGCCCGTTTGGCTGAAGAAGCCCGTTTGGCCGAAGAAGCTCGTCTTGCAGAGGAAGCTCGAATCCAGGCTGAATTGGAAGCGGGAGCTGCGGCAAAACAAGCCTATTGGGATGCACAGGGCGATATTTCGGAGGACGAAGCAAAGATCGTTCCCGACCTTCCCAGCGATGCAACTCACCCCGCACTCGACGATGGGCGTGGGGGTGGAGGCATGGTGAAACTCCTGCTCGGCGTGATTGTGCTTGGTGCAGCCGCTGGAGCCATCATCACGTTCCTTTGAGGAACGAAAGCAAGCAATTTTGACTGATGGGTACTTCCGTCTTATCATGCCTCTCGAAACTGGAGACCAAGCCCCTACCTTTTCCCTGCCCAATGCGAACGACGCCGTTGGCGGTTCAAGCATGACCTTTGATGATGTTTCAGGCTCACGAGGAACACTGATCGTATTCGAATGCAATCATTGTCCTTACGTGGTAGCAAGCGTGAGCAGAATCAATGCGGTAGCCGAACAGTGTGCAAGCCTCAATATTGGTTTCGCAGGTATCAACTCAAACGACCCGGTGGTTTACGAAAACGACTCGTTTGAACACATGGTAAAACGAGCAGAAGGAGGCATGCCTTACCCTTATTTGCACGACGAAACGCAAACTGTCGCCCACGCATACGGCGCAAAGCGAACTCCTGAATTTTACCTCTTTGATGACCAACACCGTTTGGTGTACCAAGGAAGAATGGACGATAGTCCACGCCATCCAGGCGAGGTCACATCCTCAGAATTGGCCGATGCCATTGCGGCTTTGGTTGCAGGTGAGCAACCCAGCGTTGACTACACCGAATCCATCGGCTGCTCCGTCAAATGGAAGGCGTGAGGCCATGACCGGGTGCAGGCGGCAATGCGATTGGGACGAGGACATGGTTTGCCGCTCTTGCGGCATTGATTACTCGCCGCCACCGAAAGAGGAAGAATAAGCCTCAATATTGCTCAAGCACCAGCTCGGTGGTTGTGCTGGCAATTTCATTGGGTGCCGCCATCCACATTTTGTCGAGAAGGGCCCGCAACGACATGGTGTCATCAACATGGACCAAAGCCACCAAATCGGTCTCACCTGAGACCTCATAGACGATTTCGATGCCTTCCCAGCCGGTGATTTCAGAAGCAAAGGATCCGATCTCTGAACCTGGAGCGACTTTGATACGAACCAGAGCGGTCAGGCCTACGCCTCCCTCTCGAATCGTGTATCCACGAATGGTGCCGTTTTCCTCCATGTTTCGAATGTGTGTTCGGACCGTACGTTCACTGGCCTCAACCTTGCTGGCCAACTCAACATAGGACATTCGTCCGTTTTTTCGGAGTTGGGCAAGGATGGCTCGGTCAATCTCTGCGATGCGGGGCATGCTTGGGCCTTAGCGAGTACCTATTTCAAACATTTCCCGCCAAAAAAAGAGATTTTATAACCGTTTACAGCAGATTCTACCTGTTTTTTTGCCGATAATTGGTAACTCCACCACCTCTCCCGCCCAAATCATCACTCGTCGGGTTCAAAAAGAAGCCTCGATTTCCACTCCCATGGCCAAACAGGAGGTGAGCACCGATGCGGGCCTTCAGCAGTTTTTGGACGACCTTCAGCAATGCGACCTCCCCACCCGTCAACGGGAATGGTTCCATATCGACGTTGCAGCGATGTTCTCATCCACGCCCATTCACGCTCACGAGATTGACACCGACAACGGCAAAACCCTCCTTTTTTTGAACGATTCCTTGGTGCTTTTGTGCCCGCAACAACACATTCTTCATCACTTTCCAAAACACCTTATCCATTGTTTCGTGGAAGATCGCCGACACCATGTCCTTCTTGACGATGAACCGGTGTTCCGAGCAGAGTTGTTCTCGATCTCGCCGCTAGAAGAGCAACTCTGTTGGGTCATCAACAGCGCCGAAGAACATCAAATTCCGGCTTTGCAGGCAAAAATAGCCAAATGGATGGCTTGGTTGAATCGGGCATGACTTCCGCCCGCTTTGTTCAAATCCCCCCGTTTCTTGGCGTGAACGAGGGCGTTTGATGACGGGCAACATTACGGGTTTGGACGCTCGCATGGTCTTGGACAGCCGAGGACAACCAACGGTTGAAGTGGACTGTTATGTTGACGGATCGTTGAAAGGCAGAGCCATCGTTCCTTCAGGAGCGTCAACGGGCGCATATGAAGCCCTTGAGTTGAGGGATGGAGACGCCTCGAGATACCTCGGAAAAGGGGTGTCCTCAGCCGTGAACAACGTCAAGGACTTGCTGGAAGAAGCGCTTGTTGGCCTTCCGGTTGATGAACAGCGCATCATCGATGAGACCATGCTGGATGTCGACGGAACCCACAACAAATCCAAGGTTGGAGCAAATGCGATGCTTGGCGTATCCATGGCCTGCCTTCATGCTGGCGCCGCATGCCATGAACTGCCGTTGTGGAAGTATGTTGGGGGTGTTGCTGGCGGGCTTATGCCCGTTCCAATGCTCAACATTCTCAACGGTGGCGCCCACGCAGCCTCCAACGTTGATGTTCAGGAATTCATGGTGATGCCTCACGGCTTTGACACCTTTGAGGAAGGGCTGCGCGCAGGCGTCGAAACCTACCACGCATTGAAAGCGGAACTGAAACAAGACGGATTGTTGGGAGGCATTGGTGATGAAGGAGGTTTTGCCCCCAATCTTCCCACTAACGAAGACGGACTGAAATACATGGTTCGCGCCATCGAAGGAGCAGGTTATTCAACCGAGGAAATCGGTATTGCGTTGGACGTTGCCTCAACAGAGTTTCACGACGAAAAAGGCTACCACATGGAAGGCCGTGTGCTTTCGTCCGAGGACCTCGTCGAGATGTACGGTGGCTGGCTGGACGATTACCCCATCCTATCCATTGAAGACGGATTTGGTGAAGACGACTGGCGTGGCTGGTCCGCCTTTACAAAAGCCTACGGGCACCGCGTCCAAACGGTTGGCGACGACCTTTTCGTCACACAATCCGAACGCCTTTCTCAAGGCATTGAACTCGGTGCTGCCAACGCGATGCTGGTAAAACTCAATCAAGTTGGAACCGTGACAGAAACGCTTGAAGCCATGGATTTGGCAACCACCAACGGCATGAACAACGTGGTCTCTCATCGAAGCGGCGAATCAGAAGACGTCACCATCGCAGATTTCGCTGTTGGCACCCGAGCAGGCCAAATCAAAACCGGTGCGCCGGCCCGCTCCGATCGGGTGGCGAAATACAACCAACTCTTGCGAATTGCCGAAGACGTGCACGAGTATCGTTCTCCGTTTCAGTGAGGCTTCCTGTTCGGTAATCGCATGAAAGGAGACGGTGACGGGCTTGCATGGGGGCATGATGGATGATTGACTTAGGTTGGTATTCGGTGGCCATGGTCGCATCGTTTGCAGGCGCCCGATGGGTGACAGAGAACGTAAAATTTCATCTGCGAAATCAACGTTTCTGGCTTCACCATTGGTTTCTTGCTTTCCTCACCATGAGCGTATTGATTGCAATGGATGTCCAGCAACCATGGATTTGGGGGGCACTGACCGGTGTCGCCCTTGAAGGTCTTCGCCGCGACCAATGGTCGTTGTTTCGTCAACAATGATTCAGCATCATGGTTTGGTACAATCCAACCCCCAACGTCAGTTGGTGTTGTGGTGGAGGGAAAATACCGCGAGTTAAATACCGCCGAGGTTGCGAGGCCCACATGAACCGAGCAAGCGCTCTTACCCTCGTAGCATGCCTATTGATGTCTTTCATGGTCGTTCCAGCATCAGCTGATGCAACCGAAGATATCCCGACCAATGCCACCAACAGTGGAGTCCATGACTCACTGGTTGCCGCCCTTGCCCATGCTGGCTTGGTAAGTGCACTTCAAGCGGACGGCCCGTTCACGGTCTTCGCCCCCACCGATGATGCCTTTGCAGCAGCCGGCATCGACCTTTCAACCTTCGATACCGATGCGGAAAACGCCACCCTCTCAGACATCCTCCTCTACCACGTTTACAACGGCAGCGTGGACGCTGCATCTGTAACGGATGGCATGACAGCGACCATGCTCAACGGCGACGACACCAGCTTTTCGGTCGACAACGGCAGCGTGTCGATTAACGGCGCAAACGTCACCCAAGCGGACGTGACGGCCAGCAACGGCATCATCCACTTCATCGACCAGGTCTTGATGCCACCCGCCGATCCTGCACCTCCTGCAGGCCCACCAGGCGAAATCTGCTACAACGTCGTAACGCACACCATCGTCGCCGGGGCTGACGAAGCAACATGTGGCGCCTACATGTACTTGGTTGATTACGAAATCAACGGCCAAAACGTGACGGGCTGCTACAACAGCATCACTCACGCTGTTGCGAATGTCAGCGAGGCCGTTTGTAACGGCTACATGTGGGTTCCACCAGTGGACCTGGCCTTGACGGCACAAGCCACCACCATCCATACCTCGCTGGTGGCTGCGTTGACGACCGCTGACTTGGTGACGACGCTGAAAGGCAACGAAACCTACACGGTTTTTGCACCAACAGATGAAGCATTCGCAGCGGCAGGCATCGATCTCTCCACCTATGATACTCCCGAAGAGATCGCAGCACTTGCCGACATTCTCCTTTACCACGTCGTCGCTGGCGAAACCCTCTCGACCGATTTGGCCGAAGGCACCACAACGGTTGGTGCTGCTAATGGAGACAGTCTTGACATTGTAGTAACTGGCTCATCGGTAGTCGTGGGTGGAGCCAATGTCACGCTTGCTGATGTGCCTGCATCCAACGGAGTCATTCATGTCATTGATGCAGTTCTGCTGCCGCCTGCCGATGAAGCAACCAACGAAACCGACGAAACCAATGATACAAACGACACAACAACAATTGACCCGTTTGAGGGAATTGATTGTGCCGTTACGGTTGGCGCGGCCGAAGTCGGTTACGCCTTCACGCCCTCTGTGGTCAACATCGCAGTGGGTGAAACCGTTTGCTGGCACTGGGAAGATTCGAGCATGCCACACAACGTGAAGGAAGTTGACGGATTCAAATCCTCAACGTACGTCACCAACGGCGTGACCTCTGGAACCGCAGCCACCACCGTGGCGTTCTCGCACACCTTTACCGAGGACACCACGTTTTACTACGCCTGCGAACCCCACGTGGGTTTCGACATGTTTGGAGAAGTTGTGGTCGGTGATGGTGGAACGACGGCGTCCAACACGGACACCGACGACACTTCAGAAGATACACCAGGATTCCTTGTGGTTTCAACCGTTCTTGCTATCGTGGGCGCACTTGCTCTCATGGGACGAACAGGTCGGAACGACTGATTGGAATCGTGGTGAACCATCGTGTGGAAACGAGCCCTGGCCGCCCTCCTCCTCGGCCTTGGCGTCGTTTTCGCCGTGTGGACTTCATTGGTCGTGTCGTACGAGAGTGACTTGGGAACAGACAATTCGATCGAAGCTACGTTCGCCCAAACCGGAACCAACGGAACCGAGGACCTCCTCGCAACAATCGCCTTTGCTCCCGGTAGCGAAAACCTGACTTGGTCGTCTCTTGATATCGCTGTTCTGATTGAAGGTGAGCGCCATGCCTGTGGTTTTGGAAGCCAATCGCTTCCTGCTGCTGCCGACGTCCTTGTTGAACCGCGCTTAGGGGCCGATGGCCTCACGTTTACCACTGTCGTGGATGCAACCGACGACGAGGCATTCACGCATTTTTCGTTACCTCATCAGCGCCTTGGTGATGCTGAGAACTTCACGCTCCGATTCTCCACGACGGATATCTACATGGCCGACGGAGTGCAATGGTCTTACCTTGACGGTACCACATTTGGAGATGTACAAACCACGGCGGATGCCGTGTTTTCAAACGACACCACACAACGATTGGAATGGTACGAGTACGATCTTGCCGTGCATCGTGTGACGCCAAACGAAGGCGTTTACCTCTTCAAAGTCGACCAGCAAACATACAAAGTTCAATTCTTGAGCTATTACGATGAAAATGACGAGAGCCGCCATCCTACCATGGTGATTGGAGCCCTTGAAAACAGCTCTTTCCCTGCCCTCAACGACCCCGAACTGGTCTCACCGTCCCCGTGCCTTATCGTCGCAGGCGATGACGACCTCTCGTATTGGAACGCCAACGAAACGATTCATCTGATCGAACAAAACATCGATCTTCGTTCACACAACGAAGCCATTGAACTCGACATTCGCTACGAAGGAAAAGATGTGCGAATCGTTGAAAACCCCCCCGTCTCGACGGGGTCATAGATGCGCCGTCACGTACTGCCAATCGTTGCGTTGCTCATCACGCTGCTGTTGTTGCGCCAAGTCTACCCCTATGTTTCAGGACAGGACCCTACGGTGGTGGACGGGTATGAAGTCCGTGAAGTCGCAGGTGAACTCGGTGGACCAACCTGCCTCGTTTGGGCCAACACCACGCACCTTCTCTTCTGCGATCGTGACGGTGGAACGATTTCGGAATTGAACCTCGACACCGATGAACGAAGGGTGTTGCTGAACGGCATTGACCGCCCCCATGGTTTGGCACTTCACGGCGGACAGGCCTACGTGTCCACAGCAGGTAGCCTCACAGCATACACTGTGGGGGCCGACGGTGTGTTCGAGAACGCCACGCCGCTTGTCCAAGATGTTCCGGTCGGAAATCATCAAACCAACGCTGTGGACGTGCTCCCGAATGGAACGCTGCTTTGGCACAGCGGCTCCACATGCAACATATGCGTGGAAGATGACCCGAGAAACGGAGCGTTGCTCTGGGTGAACGCATCGAGCGGTGAGCATGGTATTCTTGCCTCAGGTGTGCGCAATTCCTTCGATGGCGTCTGGGTGGGAGGTCACGGCTATTTCTTTACCGATAACGGCCGTGATTGGGAAGGCGACCACCCGCCCGAAGAACTGAATCATTTGATTGTGGGGGCTTCCTATGGCTGGCCCGATGATGAACCAGCCACTCCTGTTCCAGAAGGTACGGAAGGGCCGATCGGGACATGGACGCCCCACACATCGATGAACGGTATTGATGTGCGCCCTCCAAATTCAGCACTTCCTGGCCTTTCTCCGATGGAAGGCTTCACCTTGTATGCAACCGTATACGGTTCTTGGAACACGTTGCTACCGCAAGGCCATGAAATCCTACGTATCGACGTGCATCAAGACGATGCTTCAGGGACCTACACCACCGATATCACTCGATTTGCATGGGATGCCGGAACACCCCTTCCACTCACGTTTCACCCTGATGGAACGCTCTACTATGCAACGTTTGGCAACGGGGGGAGCCTTTACGCAGTTTCGTCTCAAGCATGAGCCAAACGCTCAGCCAAGGCGACGAGACTCTCTTTCGGTTGCTTGAGTGAACGAATGTATTGAGGAACCGTGTGGTTTGAATTGGCAAGGTCGTCGAGGTCGCCACACCATTCCAAATGCTCGGGTGCATGTGTTCTGTCAGCATGCTCAACCGTCCACACCGAACAACCGCTTTGGTCAGATGAACCTACTTGCAGATACCAAGGCCCCTTTTCTTGAGGCGACTCGCTGGTGGCATGGTGCCGCTGAACAAACCGAACAATGCAATCGTCCACGATGTGAACGATGCCTACCTCATTCAACATTTCCAGCACGCCCTCATGTTCTGAACCTGGTTGAAACCACAACAACGGGAAGACCGAACGTTCGTAGCGAACGATGAGCTCCATCACCGCCTGCTTGGCACGTTCTGGCGCGAGGAAAAAAACGACCACTTCGGGTGATTCACCGTCGTGAATACGCGGCCGAATGGGTCGCCCCAGAATGCTCCCTCCAGCGTCGCGTGGATGGACGGGAACCAATCTCCATCCTTTGTCATCAAGGTCATGAATGGCCTGATGGGCAGGCCGATCAGGATTGAGACCTGCTCCGAGAATGTGGATGCTCTTCGCATGAACCACCGATTGCAAAATCGCAGGATGGGCGTCACGAAGCATACTCGAAACTCCCCAGCCCACCTTTTGAAACGGTGTTCAACCCCCACGAACAGGAGTATAAAAGGAAAACGAGCGGTAATCTTTCCATGAGCAAATCCTTTCTTTTGGTTGGCGGAAGCAGTGATATCGGCCTTCAACTTGCGGACATGCTACTCAACGATGGGCACGCCGTGACGCTGTTGGCTCGGGATACAGAGCGGACACGTGACCTCGAAGCTCGAGGCGCTCTCGTGGTCCAAGGGGACGCCCTTGACGAAGGGGTGGTGAAGGGAGCCGTTGCTCAAGCGGCGGCACAACGTGAAGAAGGACTTGCAGGACTTGCGCACTTGGTAGGATCGATCGCCCTTCGCCCACCTCACGCCATGAACATCGAAGACTTTCAAGCCGTGATTCAAACCAATTTGACATCGGCCTTCCTTTCGCTGAAACTCGGTGGTAAAGCGATGCTCAAATCCGGCACTGGGCGCATGGTGTTCACCTCAAGTGTTGCAGGGAGTTATGGCTTGACCAATCACGAAGCCATCGCTGCGGCAAAGGGCGGCATTGAAGCCATGGTCAGAGCGGCCGCCTCAACCTATGCACAACGGGGCTTGCGGGTGAACGCCGTTGCCCCAGGCCTCACCGAAACACGCTTGGGAGCATCCGTGCTTCGCTCAGATGCGATTCGAGAGGCATCGGTGGGGATGATTCCACTCAAACGCATCAATGAAGCGCACGAAATTGCACAGAGCATGCATTGGCTTCTGACGGGTGCGCCGGACAATTTTACTGGACAAATCCTCCATTTGGATGGGGGCATGTCCGCTTTACGAGGTTGAGTGAATGAACATCGCAGTTGTGGGGGCAGGTCTTGCAGGGCTTGCGGTAGCCCTTGGGTGTGAGCAAGCCGGCCACGACGTGACGCTGTACGAAGCCACTTCGGATATTGGGGGACGAATGAAGACCGTATCGTGCAACAATCATCTTCTCGATGCCGGGTTTCATGTCCTTCACACGGCTTACCCAACCGTCCAGCGGTGGATCGACATCGATGAACTTCAATCCAAGCCCATGGACAACTGCACGGTGACCATCCACCCTTCCACTGGACGCCGCCGCTTGCTCGGCGATGCACTTCGCTCTCCCCGCTACCTGCTTCCGACGCTCAAATCCGTGGGCATACGAGACGGATTACGGTTCTTCAAATGGCGAATGGCCACTTCTTCGAACGACTTGGAGCGTGCGATGGATACACCGTCTCCAACCATTGTCCAGGGACTGAACAATCGTCGGTTCCGACCCACGACCAAACGTGTTCTTGAACCGCTGTTTACAGGAATCACGCTGGACCCTTCCCTTTCTGAGCGATTCGCCTTTGCGGATTTCACTTGGGGGGCCATGTCGCACGGCGCTATGGTGGTGCCCAAACATGGCATTCAAGCGGTGCCAAAGCAATTGTTCAATCGGCTTGCTACGACCACCACCGTGCTGAACACGGCGGTTGAGGAGGTGACGGCAACCAGCGTTCGTATTGGTGAAGAACACCACGCCCATGACCGGGTGGTGCTCGCCGTGCCACAACACATTGCCGCAAAACTCCTGCCAAAAACGGTCGACGGACATGCTCCCGTTGAACGTTTGACCAGCACCGTGGTGTTTGCCGCTTCTCGACCACCGTTCAAGCGTGCGCGCTTGCTGCTCAACGAGGAATGGGGTACGGAGGGCCACCGTGTTCTTCACGTCCATGTTCCCACCAACCTTCACCCTCATCCGGATGGTCTGCATTGGATTGCTGCTACACTTGTGGGTGAAGCTGCCTTGCAACCCGACGAGAAGGATGTGCTGAGAGAACTTCGGTCTTGGTTTGGCCCCGAAGTCGATGCTTGGGGCCATGTCAACACCATCACGGTTCGGCATGCTTTACCTCACATCGATCCAAATCATCACGCACGCATGCTTCCTGAACTCGATGTTGAAGGCATCCTCGTCGTCGGCGACCACCGAACGCACCCTTCCGTACAAGGTGCCTTGGCCAGTGCAGAACGAGCGCTCAACGCTCTGAACATTCCCCTTCCACGGAGGCCGTAATATGGTATGGCACAACGCAATAAAAATCAACAAATTGAAAGAAGGCAAAAAGAAGATGGTGACGGTCAAGGGCAAGATGGTGATGATCGCTCGTCAAGATGGGGCATTGTTCGCAACCGAAGCACTGTGTCGCCACATGCGTTGGCCGCTGGCATGGGGCGCCAAGATCGAGAACGATTGCGTGCGTTGCCCATTGCACCAAACGACGCACCGCTTGGACGATGGCTCCATGGTGGAATGGGCTCCTTTCCCCCTGTTTCCTCCATACGGTAAGTTGGTGGGGGCTATGTCAAAGAAGAAGGATTTGCGAATCTATGGTGTGCGTGAGCAAGATGGCTACATCCAAATTCAGTTCAATCCACCAACTCCCGTTGAGGTTGGTGTCTTGAACGAGTGAACACATCCACAACGCCCCTCGCTGGAGTTTTGTTGATAGACCTCGTGGTTGCGATTTGGAGCATAAAGGGGGCGATGACATCGATCCGTTCGTTCTTCTCGGATTGTTCGCCTGCCTCGTTGCCGCAGCACTCACCGTACCTGCAGGCTTTGGTTTGGCGACGATGACCACTCCGTTGTTTCTTCTCTGGTTCGAACCGCATCAGGCGATTGCAGGCGTTGCTGTTGTTCATGGAGCACACAACGCTATGAAATCACGCATGCTTCGGACGCACATCGATCGAGACGCATTACGTCGTTTTGGATGGGCGTTGTTGCTGGGGGCCTTGATCGGCGCCTTGTTGCAATCAGTGATTCCAGCCGAGCCCCTTCTGTTGTTGGTGGGTGTAGCGTTGATCGTGTTGCCCATCTTGAAAGTGAGCGAATCGTGGACGGCCATCCGTCTTCCAGAGGCTGAGGATCGAATAGGAGGATTCGGCTCTGGCTTTCTTGGTGGGCTGACAGGACATCAAGGGGCGTTGCGGGCGATGTTTCTGAAGCAGCGTTTACCCGACAAATCCGAATATGCCGCGACTGCTGCTGTTCTCGCATTGGTCGTTGATGCAACCCGAATCCCGATCTATTTGTGGCACGATACCAGCGTGCTCACCACGCAAACTTGGTTGCTAGCGGGGTTTGTATTTTCTGCGCTCGTCGGCGCGCAACTTGGGCGAGTGTGGTTGGAGAAATGGAAAAGCGACGACATACAGAAAGGCATCATGATCGGCTTGGTCATCTCGGGCGCGCTCTATGTCCGTGAGGCACTTCAAGCGCTTTCATCAACGTGATTCAAGCCATTCGCGCAGGCGACGAATCCCTTCGTGGATGTTGTCAACAGAGGTCGCGTAGCTGATACGAATCAGCCCCTCGCCGCCCTGCATCAACGACCCTGGAATCACCTGAACCTTGGCGTGCTCCAGTGCCTGCTGAGCGAATTCGATATCGTTCAATCCCGTTCCGGTGATGTCACAGAGGATGTAAAAGGCCCCTTCAGGCTCTGGCACAATGAAGCCAGGAAGTGTGGAGAGGCCTTGATGCATGAGAACTCGCCGTTCAGCAAAGGCGTCCTTCATCACCTGCACCTCATCATCCAGTGAGAGCGCTTTGGCAGCAGCGGGCATCAAGAATGTGGGGACGTGCGTAGCAGCACTGACGTTGATGGTCTTCACGCCGTCCATCACGTTGGTTGGACCTGTCACCCACCCAAGGCGCCATCCCGTCATGGCCCAGCCTTTGGACCAGCCGCCGATGGTGATGGTACGTTCACGCCCACCTTCAAACGCACAAGGCGACGTGTAGCCAACATCGGTCCATACCAGTGTGGAATAAATCATGTCGTCAAGGATCCAAAGGTCGTGGTCCACAGCAAACTCGACGAGCCGTTGCGTTTCTTCTCGGGTGTAAACGGCCCCTGTCGGGTTGTTGGGGGAGTTGAGGATGATGGCTTTCGTCTTCGCCGTCACATGCCTTTCGAGTTCGTCGAAGTCGGGGTGGTAATTCTCCCGAAGCACCGGTACATGAACCGGTAATGCCCCCGTGAGCCTCACCATACCGTCGTAGGATGGCCAAGCAGGCGAGAGCAAAAGCACCTCATCACCCGGCGCAAGAACCGCCATCATGCTGTAGAAAAGCGCCTGTTTGCAGCCCGGCGTTACCACGACATCGTTCGCCAACACGTCGATTTCAAATTGCATCAAGTGGTCTTTGACGGCCTTGCACAAGACCTCCGAGCCTTGCGGTCGAGTGTAGGCCGTTTCTCCTCGGTCCAATGCTGCCTTTGCCTCATCCACGACCAATTGGGGTGTATCGAAATCAGGTTGGCCCACCGTGAAGCGGACAACTTCGGGCCCAGGCGGTGCGAGAAATGCAGCGAATCCCTTGCCGACTTGACTGAGGACGGGATTGATTTCAGGCATGTACATCTCTCCGAGATTCATGGCTTGCTGACGCAATTTGGCTTTCAAGCCTCGTATGATTTTTTCAAATGATGAATTGTTTTGGAGCACGGACGGAGATTCGAACTCCGGTCTCAGGATCTGCAGTCCCGCTCATAGCCACTCTGACATCCGTGCGGTATTCACGCCCAGCGGCCTTTCCTATTTCAACGCGCCTTCATCTCGGTGCGGCCGGTCATGGAGATTTGTTTAAATGAACACATCCAGAGGTGAATGCATGGCCGAAGAAGCGGACGGGTCCGAAGAGGGTAGCGAATCACGCCCCTTTTTTGCCATCACCGAAGCCGACCTCGCCGAGCAGGGCGAAGGCCAACCGTCCACCCAAACGGCACCTGAAACCGAGATGAAATCGGCAGAGGCGGTTGAAGGAGCTGGGGAAAAACCAGACCTCGCATCCATTCCGGCGATGGCTGGTGCACCAACCCCCATCGCCATAGAAGTCGGCAGTCTTGGCGGCCCAGCCACGATGCAGCCAGGAACAATGTCCGTACCCCAATTAACGGGAAACGTGTCAAGCATGAACGGGATGTTTCAACTGCAGAGCCCTGCGGAGATGGCGAACACGGCTTTCCGGTGGGGCCAATTTTTCCTCGGTCTCTTTTTGCCCTGGGTGCTGTTCTTTGGTTTTGTGTTCGTTGCAGGCGCTCTCAATGAAACCATTTCAGAACCACCTCCCGATTTTTCCCGAAGCGTTGCGGTGACGATGGAGCCTGATGAAAACGGCTGGTACGTGCAAGCCGTTGACCCAAACCAAGGCGAGTCGATGTGGTTTAACATCGAGGTCGTCGACAACAACACGGCTTGGGTCGCTGTTGATTGTTCCTATCACCCCTACGATTCGTGGTGGGAATATAACGGAAAAGTTGTCGAAATCTCCGGCGACACTGACGGTGAAAGCACCGAAGAGGTCATCGGCGAATACACGGAAAACAATCAAACGGTTTGGTTCAAGATCAATGAACGTCACTCCCCTTCAAGCTATGAAGTTGAGATCAACTATTACGATGAAGAGGCCAGCAATGCGTGGTGGGATGAACAGTACGCAGGAGGAGACCTCTTTGAGTCCATTGTTTTCTGTGGAGGCCCAGTGGCGTTCATCATCGGCACCATCGCCGCCTTTGTGAGGGGCAACAAAGCGCTCGGCATCGGGTTGCTCTGTTCAATTCCAATGTCGTTCATTATGTTGCCACTTTTGTTTGTTCTTCTGCTTCTGATGTTCGGATTCTAGGAGGGGATGAACGATGCTTCATGTTCTCCACGGCATGCCTTCAGAGGCGTACTTTGCAACACGCTATGCCGTTTTACGCCAACCTCTCGGCATGCCGCATGGCAGTGAGCGCCTTTCAGACGATGATGACGCACTTCATGCATGGTTTGAGGTCGACAATGCCGTTGCAGCGGTGGGAAGGGCCCATGTTCTCCCCATCGATTCCGACGGTTCTGGCGTTGACCACAAAGGACCAGGTGCTGCCGCCATCCCCCCGTTCGGCCCACTTGCGAGAGCTGAAGTGCAACGTCCTGCGTTTCAAATTCGTCAAATGGGGACGGTTGAAGAGCATCGAAGAAAGGGGCTTGCTGGGCAAGTTCTCAGCGCCCTGGAAGAGGGCATGGTGACGCAATACGGTGCAAAAACGGGGTTTTTACAAGCCAGAGAGCATGCCATAGGATTCTATCGATCACAAGGATGGGTACTGATCGATGAGCCGTATGCCATCACCAACATTGGCCCCCATCGCTCAATGATGAAGACATTTTGAACATGAAGAGTATATGTATGCTCACTTAGTGGATATAGACACTGGCAGGTTCAACGAACGCCCATTTTTTGGAAAAAAAGAGACAACTTATGGCACAAAACGATGGATTTGACCCCTGAAAAGAGGGAACAAAGATGAAATCAGGACAACACATTAACAGCAAACTAAAAAGAACAAGTTCCGACAAAGATACGAACATGAAAGACTCTCGTTCTGAGAGACGTTCGCGAAAGTCCGAGAAGAATTTTGATTATTACACGGCAAAAAAATACGCTTCGAAATCCGATAGAGAAAGAGATCTTTATTTTGAAAAATTACTCGAAGCATTTCGCACGCTTTCGGAGGAAGCTCCCGAAGTGTTCGATTCCATTGCCCCAGAAATGCTCCAACGCAGCATTTGGTCCTGGAGGGGGGCCGACCCGCTTCTTTCAAAGAAATTCAACAATTGGTTGATCGCCGACTATCAATGGACGCCGTTCAATGATATTCTTCCCGTCGAAGAGACCTTTGACAAGCTCCCTGAAGTGCCACCGCTTGAACCGGAGTCACTCGATCAAAACTATCATGATTTACTTGTGTCCCTTCAAGAGCGGTTCTATGGCGACCCACATCGATGGGATGCCTCTCGACGTGACCAATTCATTATTTTGGGCATGCTTGCATCAGAAGGAGGATACGGCGTACGTCAAGGAAAACTCGTTCACCATCTCGGCATGGGGCTTGCACCCGGTAGCACACGTGGCTCCAATGCGGTTCGAGCAGCGAAAATCGCACTCACCCGCCTTGCCAACCCCCACGGCATCACGTTGTTTGCTCCAGCGGCTGGCCACGGCACCGAACGCATTCACGCTTTCGCTGACGAATACCTCGCCGACGTGATCGCAAGGTACGTTCTCAACCACGAAGCCGCCGTCTTGTTACCGGCTTCAGCAGCGGTTGCTTTCGTAAGGTAGTCACGGATGGCCATTTGGGCAAATCGTCGCGGTCTTCATATAGGGTGAGGCCTTTGTGGATGGCAGAGGGAACACTGGGTTCCCTATGAACGACCCGTGAAAAACGATGCAAACGGAGGATTTGAACAAGCAATCATACAAGGAATATGGAGAGCAGGACAGCGTTTTGTCCTTGTCGTCTCGCGTAGGCTACCAGCCCCGACTCCTTGTATGCCGCTTGGAACACAACACATCCATTCGCGAAGCGTTGCATCGATCCCGTACGTCGAGCCCCATCAGGTGGGCCTCGTTGACGGAAAGAGAGAACAGCGGGTTCTCTGTGTAAAAACAACCCAAAAAAATAGGAAGTGAAAAAACATGAAAACGAAAATGATGAGCGTGCTATTGGCTTTGTTCCTCGCCCTTTCCGCTGTTTCGGCAGCCTCGGGCGATGGTTCCGACCCCCTCGATCCCTCAGACGGCGGCGCCGACTGGGACGGCGATGGTTTGACCAACGCAGAGGAACAATCTCAAGGCACCAACATGAACAATGCAGACAGCGATGGTGACGGTCTCCCTGACGGATGGGAGGTTGCCAACGGCTTGAACCCCACCAATGGCGGTGACGGAAATGCAGACCCTGACGGAGATGGCTTGACCAACTCCCAAGAGTATGCAAAGGGTACCAACCCGAACAACTCCGACACTGACGGTGACGGCAAGTCCGATGCAACCGACCAGTTCCCCAACGACCCAAACGACGGTGAATTCTCTGACTCCGACGGTGACGGAATTCCTGATGCTTACGATCCAGACTTCCAGGAGTCTGGAGCAGGCTCGGGTAACGGCGGCACCGAAGGCGGTGGCGAATCCGATGCCGGCGGTCAAGGTGAAGGTCAGGGCCAAGGTCAGGGCCAAGGTCAGGGCCAAGGTCAAGGCCAAGGTCAAGGCCAAGGTCAAGGCCAAGGTCAAGGCCAAGGTCAAGGCCAAGGTCAA
>PBUZ01000011.1 GCA_002728035.1 Methanobacteriota archaeon | reverse complement strand
AGAACGCCTGTCGCATTGTAGACGTTCAAGACGAACATGCAGGATGGATTAATGTCGAAGGTGATGGCCTCCCCGGTGTTGACCAACGAGGGTGTCAACACCAACGGATGAGATGCATCGTACCAGGGTTGTTGTGATGATGGTGGTTGGTCAACGACCAGAGACAGTTGGGCTGGTTCTGCCGAGGCAAATCCAGCGAGCAAGGAGGCCATCAAGAGGCCCGTTGCAAAGAGGATGCGGCCTGTCGGCTTCTCGCCCATGGGAAAACATAGCCGCTTCTCCTTTGAAAGGACAGCGGTACAAACGATGCGTGAAGTATCACAGATTCTCGAGGTCCATCATGGTAGGAATTGCTGCCTCTTGTGCTGCTTGCTGCTGCATCTCGTATTGCTTCCACTCCGGCAAACCTTCCGTTCCTTCCCATCCGAGCGCACGAGCTTCGGCGTAATTCCCTTCTGCGATGTAATGCTGAATCCATGCTTGACGACGTTCTTCTTCTTCAGCAACCGAGGCTTGCGCCAATTGATTCTCTCGCTTGTTCGCCACAGCACGCCGCTTTGATGCGGCACGCGAGACCTGAGCCACGATGATGAGAGCCAGCATGAAGATGATGACCCCGCCCATCATTTGCAGGGTCGAATTGTTGCCGCTGAGGAAGCTACCGGCGTCTGCATCGCCTCCTGACTCAGCGTTTGGATCCGATGTGATGCTGCATTTGGCGGTGCTACGGGCGCCTTCGAACACTTCAGGGTCCCACGGACAGGGGTCCGCATCGTCGGAAACGCCGTCGTTATCGGAATCTGGGCAGCCGTATTCATCGTTCGCCGTGGAGGTNCCCGGNANCTTTGGACAGGCATCCGGCTGATANGAGCCAGCAACGGCATTGTCACCGAACCCGTCACCGTCGAAATCGTTCCATTGCGATGCTCGAAGCGGGAAGTTGTCAACCCTGTTCGAACTGCTGAGGTTGTCTCCCCAACCATCGCCGTCCACATCGGACCACTGAGAGGCAATTTCTGGGAAGGCGTCGCCTCGCTGCTCCCGCAGGGTCAGGAAGAGTCCCGGGTTTTCTTCGTCCGCAGTGGTGACGTTTTCCCAGAAGTAGTTGTCACCGTAGCCATCGCCGTCGAAATCAGCCCACTGCTCATGATCGTCGGGGAACAGATCGTCAACGTCGGCGTAGCCGTCAAAGTCAGCATCGGGGCAACCTTGACGCCCCTCCTTGAAGGATTTGCCAAAGACATCCACGCAGTCATCACCGCTNGGCACCTTGGTGTTGTCACCGTACCCATCNCCATCGGAGTCTTCCCACTGGAACGGGTCNTCGGGGAAAACATCCACGTTATCGGGCACACCATCCAAATCGAAGTCNGGGCAGCCTCGGCTGGCAGGTTCTTGNGATTCTCCGTACTCCATNGGGCATTTGTCGGCNTTGGTGCCGTNGGCGTTNTCNCCGTAACCGTCGTCGTCTTCATCGCTCCATTGTGTGGGNTCGGTGGGGAAATCATCNCCGTTGGTGCCAGCACGGTTATCGCCGTAACCGTCGCCATCGGAGTCTTTCCACTGACTTGAGTCATCGGGGAACGCATCTGGATTGTTTCCACTCTGGTTGTCGCCGCGGTTNTCACCGTCACGNTCGGACCACTGGGTTGGATCGTCNGGGAACGGGTCNCCTGCGTTGGAGTAGCCGTCACCGTCACGGTCTGCGCAACCNGCTCGGTCAACGTACGATGAACCTGCAGAAGAGGGGCAATCGTCNGCNTTGTTTCCTTCTGGATTGCTGCCGAATCCATCGCCGTCTTCATCGCACCACTGCGTGGGGTCGTCTGGGAAGGCGTCGGCGCCGTAACAATCAGGCGTCGAAGGCCAATTCGGGGTTGGGTCGGAATAACCGTCGCCATCCGTATCCTCGCATCCGAGTCGGTCGTATAGGGAGTCGCCCCAGGTCGTTGGACAGGCATCGGGGCGGTCGCTGTTCGGGTTATCCCCTACCCAATCACCGTCGCTGTCGACATGTTGGGAGCGGTCAAGCGGGAAGGCATCGGGTTGATTGGCGCTGGACAACAGCACACCCGGCCATTCTGAGGGACGGTAGGTGTCCCACGATGCGTTCTCGTAATTGTCGCCGTAACCGTCCCCATCGGTGTCATTCCATTGTGAGGCATCGTTGGGGAACGCGTCCCCTGATTGATTGACATGGTACTGGTATTCATCGAGCTCAAAGAGGTAGTTGTCGCCGTGACCATCGCCGTCGTAATCGACCCACTGGTCGGGATCAAGGGGCGCCCAATCACCAGCGTCTGACCACCCGTCACCATCACCGTCCGGACAGCCGTAACGGTCCTCGGTGGAGCTTCCTGCGGTGAGCGGGCATGCATCGGGTTCATTGGCTGGCGCTGGGTTATCACCGAATCCATCGGCGTCCGTGTCGTTCCACTGCGTCCCGTCGGACGGGAAGGCGTCCACCACACCATCGCCTTGGTCGGTGGTGTTGTAGCCGTCGTTGTCCTCATCGATATCGGCAAACCAGTAATAGACGCCTTCGTCGTTTCGGCCGTGGGCCGTTACGATGTGCGTGGCGTCAGGGCTCCAAGCAACACCGTAAATGGTGCCGCATTGATTGTTGTTGCCCGACTGGCAATTCCCTGGTCGAGGCCCGCTGAAGGAATCCACTTGAGTTCCAGTATTGGATTGGTAGACATAAGCCGTGGCGCCGTCAGTTTGGTACCAATACATACCCGCAACGACCTGTGAACTGTCGTGGGAGAAGGTTGTGGAGCCGCAAGAGGTTGAAGTGGTCTTTTGCCAAATCCGATTCCAAGCATTGTTGCCGTTGCTGTATTGATACATGTCAAAACTGGCCGATGACCCTTCCCATCCACCGCACATCGAGATGTAATTCCCGTCGGGAGACCAAGCGATGGCGTTCACGGCAGCGGGAGGATTGGATATCGTCCAGGTGGTGGCTCTTGAGGTGGTGTTGACGATGTAGATGTCGCTNTTTCCTGCGAGCGCCATGTAACGACCGTCAGGCGAGTGCGCGAGGTCATAGAAACGATCTTCGCCGTTTGGATTGACGGCATAGAGTTCAGAGCCTGTTTGAACGCTGATAACGGCAACTTCGCCGTTCGTCCCTCCGTTCCCTGAGCGACCAATGGCGACGGCAACACTCGAAGAATCCGGAGAAAATTCAACGTTGTTCACTTGGTCTCCGCCACCCACATCAACGCTGATGCTGCCGTGCAGTGATGTGAGGTTGCTGCTGTAGAAAATCTCGATGCTGTCGTCGTTGCGTGCGGCAGCGATGTAGTTTCCATCGGGTGACCAATCCACGCCGTTGATGTTTTCACCCGTGTTGACCGACCGTACATTGGTCCATGTACTGGCGTTCCATATACGAACGAAATCGTCCTCAGATCCCGTAACGATGAACTCGCCATCAGGGGAATAATCCACGCCGTAATAATCGCTGCTGGAGGACGTGGTGAATTCGTTTTGATAGTTTGGGTTTCCAATGGCCCACGCGTCGTTGAAGTCGGAAGTCCCGTCGCCGTCCCAATCTGGACAACCGTCTTTGTCAACGGTTGAAGTCCCCGCTGCCCAAGGGCAATCATCAAGTGTATCCACTACGCCGTCACCATCAGAATCGGCGGCTTGTGCGACAAGGCTCACCACGGAGATAAGAAAGAGGAAGGAGAGTACAAAGGCACTCCTTTTTTTGGAACGATTTGCCCCCGCCGATTGAACCATGCTTACCCGTGATTTTTCCATATAAAGGCGTTTTTGCTAAAATGCTCAAACAAAAACGCGCCGTTGAACGCGAAGTCTTGAACACAATGAAAGGTTGGCGAGGGACATGGCGGGGGACATACCCAAGGTGAATGTCGCCGCCAAAGACCGTATCTTGCTGCATTTACTGGCCAACGACGAGTGGGCTGACCGCTACATGGTTCCACCGACCATGACCCGGCCCGGCATTGCCGAGGCATGCGCCCAACACCCGCCCAACGTGAGCAGAACCATGCGAACATTGCTTCGAGAGCTGTTGGTGGAAGAACACACCCGCGCCGTCCAAGGCGAAGAGCGGAGGCAGAAAACGTGGCAACTGACCGAAGACGGACGGATTGAAGCACGTCAACGCCACGTCGCCCTGTCCACGACGAAGGTCTTGTTGCGCAACGTCGACGGAGATCTGCTGGAAGTCAAGGCCGAGGAGGTTGCGGAACTTCTCAACACCGAACTCTCGTTGCTGCAAATTTTGTTGCATGCTCAACACGAAGGCGTGTTGACCTACGGTGACATTCGCTTTGGAAGCATTCGACGAGCAGACCAAGACGATGGCATCCCAGCACCGGGTCGCCTCACACCGCTGGTGGGAGTCCATGCGACCTACGCGAATCAGCCCCCTGTCACCCGTCCCGTTTACGGTCGTGACGATGAACTCGCCAGTCTGCACGGGTGGTTCAACGACCGACACCCCTGCATGGTGGTTCACGGTATAGCCGGTATTGGAAAATCCACCTTGGTCGCCCATTGGCTGCAACAACACATGCAGGATGACCCCTACCTCTCCGTTTGCTGGTACACCTGTCAGCCATGGGACAGAGCATTGGGGTTGGCGACCAGTTTGCTGCATCGATTTGGCATCGATGAATCCCACGACCCGTACCGCATCATCGAAACGCTCCCGTTGACACCCGGAGCCGACATGGATGTTGATGCATGGCGTCGGCGCCTGCTAGCATACATGACGGACGCCAACACGATTCGGGAACGATTCAAAGACAGTGCTGGCGGCCCGCCACCCTACTGGCTCATCGTACTGGATGATGTCCATCACATCGCAGAGAAAGCACGTCATCTTCTTGGTTCATTGCTGCAATTGGCACAGCGAGCACCGCTTCGCGTGGTGCTGATTTCGCGTACCGAAATGAACGTCTACGACCGAAGAGACGTCCACATTCGAAACACGGTGAGGGAGTTGCCGCTCAAAGGATTGAGCCTTGAAGCGACGCAAGCATGGCTCGAAACGCTTGAGAGCGACGGTGCGCCCATGGCTGAAGAAGTTCATGCTGCGACGGGGGGCCACCCTCTGGCACTGGAACTGCTCGAGTTGTACGGTCAGCCCACGCACAAAGATTGGTTGCGATTCCTCGATGAAGAAATCCTCCTACGTCTCCCAGAACAGGAAAAGGAACTCTTGGCCACGCTTGCTGTTGCAGAATCGCCGGTGCCTTGGGAAACTTTGGCCTCGGGCATAGGCTGGAACGGCGAGCCCCCCGCCAACCTTCTCCAGCATGGCCTGTTGCTTGAACTGGAAGAGGGTATGTGGCTTCACGAAGCCTTGCGGGAGCGATTGCTGCGCGATGTTGGCGTGAACATGGAAGCCCGCCGTGAACGCCTGAAGTGATTCAGAAATCGTCGGCGCTCATGACTTCGTCGATCCAAGCGAGCAATTTTGGTTTGGGCATCGCGCCGGTTTTGTTCGATACCATCGTACCGTTGCGGTACATGAAGAGGGCTGGGATGCTGCGCACACCGAGTTGCCCAGCCGTTGCCTGATGGGCGTCCGTGTCCACCTTTGCGACGAGAATGTCGCGCTCATCGGCCACGGCTTTGAGCACCGGTGCAATGGCCTTGCATGGCGAACACCACGGCGCCCAGAAATCAACGATGACCCATTCCGTTTCGTTGATGGTTGCGTTGAATTCGCTGTCGCCAATGTCCCTTACTTCACCCATGTCTTCACCATTTGCTTGGGCAGATTGACCCATTATAGGCGTTTGCGCCGATTCGGATGGACGACAGACCCATGACAATGCTCTTCAAATGGCGTTGCCTCGGGCGACCAAGGGATACCATGATCATTGCACCCAGCGTCCTCACGGCCAACCTCGCTGACCTGTCAACGGATTGTCAAGAAGCGATGGATGCAGGGTTGAACTGGCTGCATCTCGACGTGATGGACGGTAATTTTGTCCCGAACCTTACCTTTGGCCCTCCGGTCATCCGAAGTCTTCGCGCCTCACTTGGTCCTGATGCGGTCTTTGATGCACACTTGATGATCGAAAATGCAGAGGCTTGCTTCCAAGATTACATCGATGCCGGGTGCAACCACATTTCCGTTCATGTCGAAGCGGTCAAGCACCTGCACCGCCTGCTCACCGCCATTCGTGCTGGGGGTGCGACAGCAGGGGTCGTGCTCAACCCAGGAACGCCTGTTGAAGCGGCCTTGGAAGTGTTGAGCGAGGTTGACCTCGTGCTCATCATGAGTGTGAATCCTGGATTCGGTGGCCAATCCTTCATTCCCAATGTTGAAGCAAAAATTCGTCGCTTATCCGAGGCGATTGAGACGCAGGTTGGTGCAGGTGGCCGACCCGTTCAAATTCAAGTTGATGGGGGCGTCAAAGCCCACAACATCGCCATGTTGCGAGACTGGGGCGTGACCAACTGCGTGGTCGGTTCTGGCCTGTTCAACGACCGAGCAGCTGTTGCTGATAACCTCGCTGAAATCCACGCTGCGTTGAATTGACGGGGGCGTCGACATCCGTTTGCTCGTCGTAAGCCTGCTTCATCCGGTTCCGGCAAACGGCAGTCGCGGCGTGTTTGTCGATGACCACATCCAACTCTTGCGGGACATGGGACACGATGTGCGGGTGGTCAACCCATTGCCAAGAATGCCGCGTTATGCCGAAGCACGGCGTTCCACCATGATGGGGGTGGCCAAAGCCCCTCGCCAATGGAGTCACCGTGGCCAAACCGTGCTCGTTCCCCGATTTTTTGCACTCCCCGAACACCCCTACCCCCGACTCACGGCGTGGAGTATTGCTGGAAAAGCGGGTTGGGTTGAAAAGCGTTTGAACGGTTGGCGACCCGACGCCATCGTTTGCCATACACTGTGGCCCGTGGGCCTGCTCGCAGAGCGCTTGTCCCAACGTTGGAACATTCCATGGGTTGGCGTGGTTCACGGCCACGATTTTGATGTCGGTCTGCAAAGCAAGGGCATTGATTCACACATCGAGCGACTCGCTGCCTCCTGCCATGCCTTGGTTTGTGCGTCCAAACGTTTAGCGTCCATCGCTTCCTCACTTGAGCTGCGTTCGGCCGAAATTCGTTGCATTCCGTGCGTGACCAGCATCGACCGAGAATGGCTTCGTCCTGTAAGACCGCTGAAGAAGAAATGGAAGAAGGAGCCGATTGACATCCTCTTCCCTGCCGACCCTCGTCGCCCAGAAAAACGGCATTTGCTGGCGCTCCAAACGGGTGAAGAATTGGAACAACGAGGTTGGATGGTGGGCATGACGACCTTGCGTCACCAACCTCGCAACATCGTTTACGACCGCATGCTGACCGCAGATGTCACCCTCATCACCTCCAATCGTGAGGCTGGCCCTTTGGTGGCCAGAGAATCCCTGCTCTGTGGAACCCCGGTGGTCAGCGTGGACGTGGGCGAAGTCAGCGACTATCTGCCCGAAGCATGGGTCAAAGAACCAACGGCAAGCGACCTTGCCGATGGGATTGAACATGCCTTTCGTCACGGTTGGCAACACGAGCGTTCTGTCGAAGAAAGGTTGGCGTTTGCAAACACCACCAGCGTCACCGAAGCGTGGAGCGAACTGCTCGCCACGCTTGAGGTGTAAAGCAAAACAACGGTAGGCCAAACACCCACCAAAACGTGTGGCTCACCAAACCGACGATGACAAAGATCGAGCCCACCAGTGCCAACGCCCATTCATCGCTTCGGCCACGCACAAACGCCATCTCTCCACTCATCCACCAGGACAGCAGCAGAAGTGCTCCCGCAGAAAGGCTGCTCGCCAACGCCGCGGCGTACAACACCCGTCCACCCTCCGAGGAACCGTTCAACACCAAGGCATACCCCAAAGCGATGGCGACGAGGAGAACCATGAGAATGAATTGTGTAAAGCGCCACGGCTTTGGCCCAGCCATCAGGCTGGTGTAGGTTGGTGTCGCCAGCAAGGTGAACGCCCAACCAGCGAGAAGAACTGCGAAGAGTTGGACTGCCGAGGCCCCGTAACGTCCGTCAAAATACGCCGATGGAAACGCCAGTGGAGCAAGCCCCCAAACGATGAGGTAGCCCCCAAACAAACCAAACGGGAGCAGTCCAAAGCACATGTCGAGGGCTTGATTCATTTCTTTGCGGTGAAGGGCAGGTGTATCGCGGGTGCCCCCCAAGACCGGAAGGAGGGCGGCACGAACGGCAAATGGAACGACAAGTCCTGCTAGCCATGCCAGTTGAGCCACGTGAAACACAGCAGCAGTTTCTGCACCGCTGATGGCTGCAACCATGAATTTCTCAATGCGGACGACATAGGGAAGAATGCCGAGCGTGATGGCAAAAGGAAGCGCCGACATCACCAACGCTCGAGGCGAGGTCCACGAAGGGCCCAATTCCTCCCATGCTTCGCCAGACGTTCGTTTCGGTGCACACCGCCACAACCACGCCAAGGCCAGCAACCACCCAGCAACAGCACCGATGAGAAACGCCAACGTGTAAGCAACGACCGAGGACGACCCTTGCATCACCAGAAGGCCATAACCAGCCACCGTCACCGATCGCTCGACCACTTTGGTCATGGCTTCAAGCCGGGCTTCTCCCAACACGCGAAGCCCCGAGCGAGGGGCGTAGGATGCCACGTGAACCACCGCAACGAGACCCGCCGTCACCAGAAGGGGTGTGGATGCGTCGATGTTGAGCCAGTGTTGCGGGGCTGCAACGATGGCCAAGAGCACGAACGGGAGGGCGGCAAGCGCTTGCAAACGGTATGTGCGATGTACGGCGGGCAACACCATGGATGGTGAACGCGTGCCGTCTCGAGCGATGAGGGTGGGGAGCCCCAAATCGATGATGAGGAAGAGAGAGGCATAGAGGTCGATGGCCAGAACCATCCATCCGTAATGCTCGGCCAAAAGGGCATGAGCGAGCATGATTTGCCCGCCAAAGGCCAAAACAACGGCGAGCAGGTCGGCGCTGATGAGCCAGCCCGCATCGCGCCCGCTTGATGGGGTTCGCTCACGCGTCTCGCTCATGCTTGTGGGAAGGCACGGCGGCTTTCAATCACTTCCGCTTCACATCGCCAAGTTCGTCTTCTTCCACCGCCCATGCCCATCGGCTGACAGGCCCACGCTCACCCTCCTCCCGCCCAAGGTGATGGACATAGGGCGATTTACGCAAGGCTCGTTGAAGCACATGGGCTCGAACATCGCGCCCCTCCGCTTCCAATGCAGCGATGATTTCAGGGGTGGTGGCGGGACCGTTGTCGCGCAACCAACGAACGATCCACGACGCTTGCTCACGAATCGCTTGCCGCTTTTCGCTCCAGCGTGAAGGGCGAGCCATGGGGTTGACTTCTGACAGAAGGTGAAGAAGATTTGTCAATCTTCGTCCTCAAACTTGAGGTCACGGGCACGCTGCATGGCGGCATCGTCGGTGAACCAAAACGTGGGCGTTGGCCCCATATCCTTGTCCCAGCGCTGCACCGCACGTGCGAACATTTCCCCGTCAGCGTATTCCTTGCACCAGTTGAGGAACCATTCGGCCTGTGCCTGCATGGCTTCGTCCCCTTCGGATTGTCGACGCAGAACTTCTGCTTGTAGCGCCGTGANCATCATCCAGTTTGGNGTCAAGGCATAGGTGACGTAGGGGTTGCGTTCCATGTCGACGCTGCGCCATTCGGTCCACAGCGAGAACACCTGGTCGTAGAGGTAGCCGATGGTGAGNACNCCCAACATGACCGTCATGAAAATGGCGACCAGTCCAAAATACGTCGCAGGAATACCGATGATGGTGTCGTTGAAACACATGGCATCATTGCACGTGGCCTCAAAACGCCAGCGGACGTACGGCCATACGAGCAACGTAATGGTGGTGCCCCACAACAACAAACCGACCACGGCCTGCGATTGTTGCATGCGCCAATACTGGCGCATGGCCCACTTTCGAAACAGCGAGGGGGGGCGAGCATCGGACATGAGAACGAACCTACCTGCAATGCATCACTTAACAACTTCATCCATCGTTGAACGGATGGAACCGTCATTTCCACCGAGAACCTTCAGTTTCCGTTGATGTACGCCATCACCTCAAGCAAGACTTGAGCCATCGTACGAATGTTGTCTTGGGTAAGATGGGGTTGGAGCGATAGGTCACAAGCGAACTCGATATTGGCGATGGTGTCCTTGAGTTCGTCTTTGTGGGCCTCGACGTATTCCCATTGGCGGAAGTCGCGAGCGTTGCGCTTAGCCCCGAAAATTTGCATTGGAATCCCCTCTTGCTTCATCACGTCGATGAAACGGTCGGCGTCTTCTCGAGAGAGGCCAACAAGATGGAACTGCATCGTATCGCAGAAACTGTCCACTTGGGGAAGCGGCATCGGAATCTCGATGTTGGGGTGTTCGCTGATCAGCGAATGGAGAAGGTTCCAGTTCGCAACATGGATGTCCTTGATGACCGGCAAACGCTCGATCTGCGGCGTCAACATCGCTGCCGTCACTTCTTGCATGCGCATGGAGTAGCCCGGAACTTGGTTTTGCAAGTCATCCATGATCGCTGGNTCCAGGTCGAAATGCTTCAGCCAAAGCCGTTCGTAGGAACCGGCGTACAAGACCGCTTTTGCAGCGTATTCATCATTGTTCGTGATGAACAATCCACCCTCGCCAGCGCTCATGCCTTTGGAGGATTGCGTTGAGAAGCACGCCATGTGCCCGAAGGTACCGAGGAACTGCCCGTTCCAACGCGTCTCGTAGGCGTGGGCACAGTCTTCGATGAAGATGAGGTCGTGTTTTCGCACCACTTCCATGACCGCATCCATGTCGGGGACATGGCCGCGCATGTAGGACATCAAGAGCACCTTGGCGCCCGATTCGGTCACCTTGCGTTCAAGGTCCTCGGCATCCATGCCCCATTCCCTGTTGCTCTCAACGAGAACGGGAACGGCTCGTGCATGCTGAATGACGCTGGGGACGGCGTGGAAGGTGAAGGCATTGGTGAGGATCTTGTCGCCAGGTTGGACGCCCACGATGTTGAGCGCGATGAACATNGCCGAACCACAGGAATTGGTGCCAACAGCATGCTTCACNCCCATGTATTGNGCGAAGGCTTGTTCGAGATTGGCNGTGATGGAGGCTTCCTTTGATTTGGGCTGATAGCGGTACATCACACCGGCCTGCATGGCTTCAACAGCGAGGTCGATGCCCGCTTGCGGGATGGGCTTGAACGCCTTGTTATCAAAATCNACGATGGACGAGCCACCCTCAACAACGAGTTTTCTGTTTTGTTTGTTCATATTCATTCCTCATTCAATTGGTTCTTCCAGCGTCAAACATCTCACGAAGGCTGCCGTCTTGCAGCATCTCGAGAGCGATGTCCGACCCGCCGATGAGTTCGCCGTGGACGAAGACTTGGGGCATGGTAGGGAAGTCCGACCAGGCACAGATGGAAGGAATGGCGCGGGGGTCGCTGAGGACGTTGACAGAGGCGAATTCTTCACCAAGGGACTGCAACACCTGAGCCGCTCGGTTGGAAAAACCGCACTGAGGTTGGTTCGGGCTGCCCTTCATGAAGAGCACGANNGGGTGGTCGTCGACGAGGCTTTGCAGTTCTTCTGGGGTCCAATTCATGGGGTTCACTCCTTATTTCTCTGTATGCGGCGGATGTGGACGCCTTGCCCGCCGCCGTGCGGGTCAAAGGCCGTGTCGCCGGCCGTTTCGGCCTGAGCGGGGGTCATGCACTTGAGGTCAAGTGCGTGAATTGGATGGGGAATGTGCTGCTTCATGACCGCCAAGACTTGCTTCTGGCGCTGAAGCGGAC